>JAFSVO010000085.1 GCA_017444965.1 Clostridia bacterium
ATGCCTACCGAGCTTGACGAGGTCTCGCGCAAGATAATGCAGCTTGAAATAGAAGAGGCGGCGCTTAAAAAGGAAACGGACAACGTATCTCAGAAGCACCTTGAGGACATAAAGCACGAAATATCCGAGCTGCGCGAAAACTTCTCGTCCATGAAAGCGCGCTGGCAGAACGAAAAGGACAGGATAGTCAAGGTGCAGAAGATCCGCGAAGAGATAGAAAAGGTCGGCGCCGAATGCGAAAAGGCAGAGGCGGAATACGACTTAAATCGCGCCGCCGAGCTGAAATACGGCAGGCTCCCCGAGCTTAAAAAACAGCTCGAGGCGGAGGAAGCGGCGCTTCACGAAAGCTCTAAGGGCGACAGCCTTCTTCACGATTCGGTGACCGAAGAGGAAATAGCGAGGATAGTTTCGCGCTGGACGGGAATACCAGTTAAAAGGCTCGTCGAGGGCGAGCGCGACAAGCTTCTGCGCCTCGGCTCCACCCTGCACGAGCGCGTAATCGGGCAGGACGAGGCGGTGCGGAAGGTATCCGACGCTATCCTTCGTTCGCGCGCGGGCATAAAGGACCCCGGCAGACCGATAGGCTCCTTCCTCTTCTTAGGCCCGACCGGCGTAGGCAAGACGGAGCTTGCGAGGGCGCTCGCGCAGACCCTTTTCGACGACGAAAAGAATATGGTCCGCATAGATATGAGCGAATATATGGAAAAGTACTCGGTATCGCGCCTTATCGGCGCGCCTCCCGGATACGTCGGCTACGACGAGGGCGGTCAGCTGACCGAGGCGGTAAGGCGCAGGCCTTATTCCGTCGTGCTTTTCGACGAGGTGGAAAAGGCGCATCCCGACGTGTGGAACGTGCTTCTTCAGGTGCTTGACGACGGCAGGATAACCGACAGCCAGGGGCGCACGGTCGACTTTAAGAACACCATAATAATACTGACCTCTAACCTCGGAAGTCCCGCCCTGCTCGAGGGCATCAACGAAAAAGGCGAGATAACCGAGGAAGCCAAGGCGGAAGTGAACGAGCTTTTAAGGCAGCAGTTCAGACCCGAATTTTTGAACCGTCTTGACGAGATAGTGCTTTACAAGCCGCTCACGCACGACGATATCGCCGCCATCTGCGACCTGCTTTTAAAGAGCCTTTCAAAGCGCGTTGAGGCGAACGGGCTCTCCCTCACCGTAACGCCGGAAGCCAAAGAATATATCATAGCTCACGGCTACGACCCCGCCTTCGGCGCAAGGCCGCTGCGCAGATTTATCCAGCAGAGCTGCGAAACGCTTATAGCCCGAAAAATAATAGCCGACGACCCGAAGCCGGGCACGGCTATTACGATAGACGTCAAGGACGGCGAGCTTAAAGCGCTTTAACAGTTTAACGACAAAAAGCTACGGGAGACAGCCGCAAAGCTGTCTCCCGTATTGTTTTTCATAAAGCGCGTTACGATACTTTAAAGCCGAACGCCTTCATGCTGTAATTATAGCCGGCAAGGATACTGTTCGCGAAATCTAACGTATCAAGAAGGACATCTTTTTCCTTTTCCTCTTGTACTATGCGATTTCCAAACCCCTCTATCTCGTCGAAGGAAAAGGTTTTTCCGTCGAAATCGGGCGCGTAAAGATCCTTATACGCGCTGCAATCCGGATCGTCCGTGTTATTCGTGGCAGAGTAGAAATAGTAAAACAAGGAATGATACAAGGAGCCGGAACTCAAATATAACCTTGAATAATACGATTTTCCGTTATAGAGCTCATAATAATAAAGCACCATACCGTCGTAATCGGCGTCGTAATAAAGAGCGAATCTATAATAACCGTCCAGAAAATCGGTCGCCTTGCTGTACATTACGGTATCGCCGAGCTTGAAATTCGCGTTTTGCTTCCAGAAATGCCACAGACAAACCTCAGCCATCTCCTGCTCGGTGTACTGAGAGTCTTTTTTCATGCGGTCGGAAAGCGAGACCGTTTTGTCCGTCTTGTACCCGTCTATAACCGATATGGGCAGAGCAAAGCCTAAGTTTTCGCCGCTCTCTATGCCCGCCGAGGTGATGCCGATGACTTTTCCGTATTTGTCTATAAGCGCGCCGCCCGAGCTGCCGTGGGATATCGCGGCGCTCGTCTGGATATACGGCACGCCGCCCATTACTCTCTGAGGATTGGAAACGATGCCCTCGCTTATCGTATTAACGAGTCCCTCGGGGCTTCCTATGGCGTAGACCTTCGCGCCGCCGACCGCCGCTGTCGTCTCTCTTTCAAGATAGGCGGTATTATTGACGTTTACCTTTATTACAGCCCAGTCAAAGTTTTTGTCGTAGTCGCAGACTCCGGCGACCTCATAAGCGTTATTTGAGCCGGGCATAAGGATCTTCGCCCAGTAAGCGTCTTTTATGACGTGAAAATTCGTCACGGCTATTCCCGACGGCTCGATGAAAAATCCGCTGCCCGAGCCGAGCGCCTGATTGTTGACGTCGTATACCTCGATATAAAAGACGGCGGGCGAACACTTGGCGTAAATATCCTCCGAGCTGAGTTCGGCGCCCGCTTCAAGAGTGAACGAACGGCGAAGGGAGGTATCCGCCATTCTCGTGACTATCGCGGCGACCGCCGACCTTTGTATGCTGCTGTTCGGGGTGAAAGTCCCTTTATCGTCGTTGCCCGTAAGCACGCCCGCTCTGTAAAGCAGATATATCTCTTTCGCGTTTTCGGCCGACGCCGACACGTCGGGGATAGCGCCGTCGGAGATATAATTTATCTCGGCGAGCGCCGCCGCCGGAAGCGAGCGCGACAGTATCGCCGCGAACTGCGACCGCGTCGCGTTTACGTTAAGCTGTTTAAATTCTCCCTCTTTGATGATGCCGTTCTTTATAGCGTAGTTTTCGTATACCTCATACCACGGCGTTCCCTGAACGAAATCGGCTGCGCCCGTATTGTAAATGCTGTTTAGGCGGCACGCCAAAGCCAGCGTTTCGGCGACCGTCACGTTGCCCGCGGGGTAAAACTCCGTATCGCTTTTGCCCTTTACAAGGCCCAGTTCAAACGCCTTAACGACGCTTTCCGCGTACCACGCGCTCTGCGGCACGTCGATAAACTGTCCGTCTTTATACGCGTTTACCGATTTGAAGTTCCCTATCCCCGCGTCCGCAAAAGCGCAGACCGCGATCAAAGCGCATACTACCGCAGTCGCGGCAAAAAAAGCGAAAGCAGTTTTTGTTTTTTTCATTTTGGTTTCCTTCCTTTTCCGGCTTTGTATATCTACCGCCGCAAGCGTTATTTTTCCTTAATTTTAAAGTTTCTCAAAAGAGGGGTCACGCCGCGCCACGAAAAGGCGCGGTCTTTATATTTTTCGCGAAAAGCGCGGTTGCTCATGTCTATTTCCTCGCGGCTCAGGCTCTTTATTACGCCGCTTGAAAACTCTTCTATACCGGTGCTCGGTATCCCCTCGTTATGCGGGCAGACGAGCTGACAGAGGTCGCACCCCCAAACGGTGGGGCTGTTTTTTATAAGCTCCTCCTGCGCGAACGTCAGTTCGCCTTTTCGCTGCGTAAGCTCGGACACGCATTTGTCTATGCAGAAGCCGTTTTCGGACAGCGCGCCCGAGGGGCACGCCTTTATGCACCTGCCGCACCCCTCGCATTTTTTAAGCTCGCGCCCGCCTTCTTCATAAAGATCGGTCGCTATTATCCCGATAAACACGAAAGAGCCGTATTCCGGCGTGATAAGAAGCCCGTTTTCGCCCAGAACGCCGAGTCCCGCGAAAACTGCGGCTAAAACCTCGGGAAAGGGCGATACGTCGGCGTAAGGGAGAAAGACGTTTTCGGGATGCTCCGATTTAAGCTCTTCGCATTTTTCGGACAGCCGCTTTATAACCGTTTTATGATAATCCTCTCCGCGCGCGTAAAGGGATATATTTCCTTCCTCTCTGCCGCAGAAATAGGGGAACGCCTCGCAGATGACCCCGCGCAGGGACGGAAGCGCCGCCCTCGCCTTTTCGGCGTTCTCACGCGTCATGTGCGGATAAAGCGTTTCTATGTTTACGTAGTTCATCTGCCGCGCCCCCTTTTAGGCGGCGCGCTTCTTATAAGGCAGTTTTCGCCCGACCCTATAAGGTCCTCTCTGCCCGCCCTGATAAGCGCCCGTCTTACAAGGTCGTAATTCTGCGGCGCGTGGGACTGCAAAAGCGCCCTCTGCATCTGCTTTTCCTCAAACGTGCGGGCGACGAAAAGGGGTTTTAGATCCGTATCGAGCCCGGTAAAATACATCGCCGTCGAAACGGTGCCGGGCGTGGGGTAAAAATCCTGCACCTGCTGCGGCGTTATCTTTTTGCGCCGCAGATAGGAAGCGAGCTCTATCGCGTCGGAAAGCGTGCTGCCCGGGTGCGAGCTTATAAGATAAGGGACGAGATACTGCTTTTTCCCCGCGGCTTCCGACAGCTTGTAAAACCTTTTTTCAAACCGCTCGTAGACGTCGAAAAACGGCTTGCCCATATATTTCAGCACGTTTTTCGAGATATGCTCGGGCGCGACTCTCAGCTGGCCGCTGACGTGCTCGCGCACAAGCTCTTCAAAAAAGCCGCTTTTGTCGCCCAAAAGATAATCGTACCTTATCCCCGAGCGGATAAACACCTTTTTTACGCCCGGCAGCGCGCGCAGCTTGCGCAAAAGCTCAAGATAATCGGAGTGGTCGCAGTCGGCGTTCGGGCAGAGGGTCGGGAAAAGACATTTTCTGTCGGCGCAGGCGCCGCGCGTTTCCTGCTTTTTGCAGGGGGCGCCTCTGAAATTCGCCGTCGGCCCTCCCACGTCGTGGATATAGCCCTTGAAATCGGGAAAAGCCGTCATCCTTTTGGCTTCCTCTATGACCGAAGCGTGGCTCCTCGACGTGACGCACCTGCCCTGATGAAGCGCCAGAGCGCAGAAATTGCACCCGCCGAAGCACCCGCGGTCGTGGGTTATCGAAAATCTTACCTCTTCTATCGCGGGAACGCCGCCCGCCGCCTCGTAATCGGGATGGTAATAATACGCGAAGGGCAGTCTGTAAAGCGCGTCAAGCTCTTCGGTGCCAAGCGGCTTTTGCGGCGGGTTCTGTATAAGATACCTCTCGCCGCTTTTCTGAATAAGCGCCCTGCCGCGGATAAAGTCCTGCTCGTTTTCCTCCAAAAGCGCCGCTTTCATATAAGCTTGCCCGCCGCCCTTTATCTCTTCAAAAGAGGGCAGCGTAACGCTTTCAAAAGGCGTCTCGGGCGTTTTCGACAAGTAACATACGCCGCGTATTTTCGAAAAATCGGGCTTGCCGCGCTTTAACGCCGCCGCGGTCTCGAGTATCGCGCGCTCGCCCATGCCGTAAATGAGAAGGTCGGCGCCGCTGTCCTCAAGGATCGATCTGCGGACTCTGTTGTCCCAATAATCGTAATGCGCGAACCGCCTGAGCGAGCTTTCAATGCCGCCTATAACGACCGGCACGTCGGGAAAAGCCCTTCGCGCGAGATTTGAATAGACGGTGACCGCTCTGTCGGGGCGCCTGCCGGGCATCCCCCCGGGCGAATAGGCGTCCTTGTCGCGCCGCTTTTTATTTACCGTGTAATTTGCCACCATAGAGTCGACGTTGCCCGAGTTTATAAGATAAGCGTACCTCGGCCTGCCGAAGCTTTTTACGGCGGCGATATCATTTATATCGGGCTGCGACAGTATCGCGACCTTGTAGCCCGCGTTCTCCAAAACGCGGGAAATGACCGCCGTGCCGAAGGACGGATGGTCCACGTAGGCATCGCCGGTCATTAAAAGAAAATCGCAGTAATACCGGCCGCGCGCTTCCATATCCGCGCGGCTGACGGGCAGAAAGGCGTCCCGCCCGGGCGTTTTATCAGCCATTTCCGTCTTTCTTCCGAAGCTTCATTTCAGCCCACTGGTCGCGCGTTATAAGTATCTCGCGCGGCTTTGAGCCGTTGAACGGTCCGACTATGCCCTTTCTTTCCAATATGTCAACGATCCGCGCCGCGCGCGAATAGCCGAGCTTTAATCTGCGCTGAAGCATTGAGGTGGCTATCTGTCCGCTTTCGATGGCAAGCTCTATCGCGGGCTCGAGCATCTCGTCGTCGTCATCGTCGGCGCCCGCGGCGGCGCCGTCGCCCGCGCTCTGTTCGGCTTTGGATTTTTCTTCTATCGTCGAAATTACGTCTTCGTCGTAATTCGCGGTCCCGTGGCTCTTTATAAACTCGACGACGCTTTCGACCTCTTCGTCTGAAACGAAGCAGCCCTGTATCCTGCGAGGTCTGCCGCCGCCTAAGGGGCTATAGAGCATATCGCCCTTTCCGACGAGCGTTTCGGCGCCCATCTGGTCGAGTATTATCCTTGATTCTATCTGCGACGACACGGCGAAGGCTATCCTTGACGGGACGTTCGCTTTGATAAGGCCGGTTATAACGTCCGCCGACGGGCGCTGAGTCGCCACTATAAGGTGCATACCGGCGGCGCGCGCCATTTGCGCTATGCGGATGATCGATTCCTCGACCTCTTTTTTGGCGACCGTCATAAGATCGGACAGCTCGTCTATTACTATCACGACCTCAGGCAGCTTTTTGTGTATTTTCTTTTCGTCCTCGGTAAAGCTGTCCGCGCGCTTTTTTATCTCTTCGTTATATCCCTTTATGTCGCGCACGTTCATTTCGGAGAAAAGCTGATAGCGCTTCATCATCTCTATGACCGCCCACTGAAGCGCGCCCGCCGCCTTTTTGGCGTCGGTAACTACCGGCACCAGAAGATGAGGAATGCCGTTGTATACCTTAAGCTCTATCATTTTGGGGTCTACCATGATAAGGCGCACCTCTTCGGGGGTCGCCTTGTAGAGGATGCTTATTATCATAGAGTTTATGCAGACCGATTTGCCCGAGCCGGTCGTACCGGCTATGAGCATATGCGGCATTTTGGCGATATCGCCTATCACGCAGTCGCCGCCTATGTCCTTGCCGACGGCGAACGAGACCTTTGACTTCGCGTCGCGGAAGATCTGCGTGCCTATGATGTCGCGTATCATTACCGTTTCGGAAACGCTGTTAGGCAGCTCGATGCCTATCGCGTTTTTATCCGGTATGGTGGAAACGCGCACGTCTTTGGCGCCGAGCGCAAGCGCTATCTCAACGCTCAAGCCCTCTACCTTGGATACCTTTACGCCGCGCTGAAGCTGTATCTCAAACCGCGTGACGGTAGGCCCCGCCGTAACGCCCTGAAGCGTCGCCTCTACGCCGAAGCTCTGAAGCGTGTCGAGAAGCTTCTCCCCGCGCTCCTGAACGGCTTCCGCGGCGCCGCGCGGCTTGCCCTTTCCCTCTTTAAGAAGGTTTATCGGCGGATACATATACTGTATCTCGCTTTCCTTTGAAAGGTTTTCCTCTATCTGTTTTTTGACCTCAAGCGCCACTTTTTTCGCGTCTTCCTCATTCTGTTTCTTTTCCTCAGGAGTCTCGGGCGCTTTCTCTTCTTCGCCTGCCGCCGTCTGCGGCGGCGCCTCGAGAGACGCGTCGGAGGTTTTGAACTTTGGCTTTAAAGGCGCGGTCGGGTCGAAGACCGCGGGCGTTTCCTCCACGGTCTCTTCCGTCGTCTGTTTTTCTTCCGTCTCTATATCGAATATACCCTTGAAGGGGTTGCCTTCGTTGTTCTTTTCTCTTTCGAGGCGCCTTTTCTCCTCCGCCTCGGCGGCGGCGCGCGCTCTTTCAGCCTGCCTGTCCCTTCTGCTAACGCGTTCGGAAACGTGAGACGCGGGGGCGCGCTCCTCCTCTTCCGGCTCGGGCGTGATCTTCCAGTTAAGCCCCTTCAGATACTCGACGCCCGCGAAGACGAACTCGCCGAACGCGAGGAAAAGGCATACGAACAGAAGCAGATAAAAGAGTATCAGCGCGCCTACTCTTGAGAGCGCGGCGTTGAATAACTGACCTGAAAATCCGGCGATAACGCCGCCCGACGTCAGCTCTCTTCCGCTTTTCGCAAGCCCGGAAATGCTCCACGAGCCGGTCTGCGCCGTTATCTGATGAAGTGCGCCGACGACGATGGGCAGGGCGAAAAGCGACCCTACCTTAAGGCGCGCCTTGCCCTTTCTTTTGATTATAAGTATAAGCCCCGCCGACATGAAAACGAGCGGGAATATATTCGCGCCGAAGCCGAACAGAGTCCGCGCGAGCCAGTCGTAGCCCGTTATTAGAAAGCCCTTGACCTCAAACACCGAGAGGCACGCGACGAAAGCCATAAAAAGGTTTATCGCCGCCCATATCCCGCGCCTGAGTTCAAACGTCTCTTTAGAGGGCGCAGCGGAACGCTTCCTCTGCGCCGTCCTTTTTCCTTTCGATGATCTTACCGTTCTTTTTCCTGCCATTTTTATACCTCTACCGGCGAGAGCGCGACCGTCAGAAGACCCGCGCAGACGCAATATATTCCGAAATATTTAAGACTTCTTTTTTTGATAAGCAGCCGCACCGCTTTTATCGCGAGATACCCCGATACCGCGGATGAAAGAAAGCCCGCGGCGCACGGCAAAAGCATATCGCGCGGAAGCCCGTTCAAAATAAACTCCGGCATCTCGAGAGCCGCCGCGCCCAAAACCGCGGGGACGGAGAGCAAAAAAGCAAACTTTACGGCAAACTCACGCTCGTATCCGCAGAAAACGCCGCCGCACAAAGTCGCGCCCGAGCGCGAAACGCCGGGAAACAGCGCCGTAAGCTGCATAAAGCCGACTTCAAGCGCCGTGCCGTAAGGCGCGTCCTTTTCGGTAAGCGCGCCTTTTTTCGCGCCTTCCGCAAGGAAAAGCAGCGCCGCCGTAAAGCAAAGGGCAATACCTGTAAAAAGCGGCTTTTCCATGACGCGGCGAACCGATCCTTCAAGCGCGGGCCCGAGCAGAAGCGGCGCCGTCGCGAGCGCGAGCATCAAAGCAAGCCTTCTTTCGGGCGCGCCTTTTGTCTTAAAGCCCGAAAAGACGAGACCCGCCGCCCCTTTCGCGATATCTTTCATATCTTCGCGAAACGCCGCCGCGACCGATAAAAGCGTTCCCAGATGAAGCACGACGTCAAACGCCAGCGCGTTTTCAGTAAGACCGCGGATATCGATAAAGTTCTGCAAAAGCGCGAGATGTCCCGAAGACGAAACGGGCAAAAACTCGGTAAGTCCCTGCACCGCCCCGAGCAAAAGCGCCGACCATAAGGGCATGGGTTTTTCCGTTCCTTTCCCTCGTTTAATGATTATATCACATAATTTCAATTATTTCTATACATATTTATTAAACGAAGGGCGGAAAAATGCCGCGGCACGGAAAACCGTGCCGCGGCAAAAGGAGTTTTTATTTACGCGAAGGTCTTTGTCGATACGTTGAAGGTAAGCCCCGAAACCTTTTCAAGCGCGCTCATCTGCGCCTCGGTAAGGCCGAGATAGGTCTCGTCATAGTCGCCGTTATCCTCGCTCGCGAGGAAGCCGGCGTAAGCTATCGCCACCTGACGCGCCGTTCTCGTAAGCGTGACCGCGGGATCGCCCTCGGTCGGCAGAGGCGCGTTGCGCTTTACGACGGTTTTTTGATCGGAATAGCAGACCTCGACGAACGCTTCCGCACTGAACTTGAACTCGTACTGCAGGGGCGTGATAAGCTCAAGGCCTATCGAGAAGGCGTGCTTGCCGTCAAGGCTGCCCGAGGGATAGACCGTGGTATAAAGGTCGTCGCCGGACCATTTCTCGTCAAAGGTCTTGCCGCCGGCGCCGTAATAGGTCTGTTTGACTTGCGTCTTTTCTCCGGGGTTCTTATAGATCGTAACGCCGAGCCTAAAGCCGGTATCGCCGTTCGCGGCTTCTTCCGCCGTAAGGTTCTTTATGCCTATCCTGGCTAAAATATCCGTCTCAAGCAGCGTGACAAAGCGTATGCCGGACGCGCCGCCGCTCTCACCGGGGAGTTTTACCGACGCGCCGGGCGCCGTTTCAGCGTACGCCCACGCGGCGTATAAAGTCTTGCCGTTTATATCTTCGACGTCGACCGCCTGGGCGCTGTAATAAAGGGCTTTGAGCACGGGAGCCGTTCCGTAATTTTCGACCTCGGCAAAGCCGATGAAGTTACTGAGCCCGTACTTTCCCTCATAAGCCGTGCCCGCGGTAAAATCTGCGGTCACAGCCGAATAAGCGGGAAGTTTTACGGTGGCGCCCTGGTCAAACGCGCTGTATTCCTTCGTCGCCCCGTTGTTGACGGAAACTATAGTATACGAGTATAGCGGCATATCGATAAGCACGTTCGAGCCTTCCTGCTTTAAGGTATGATCCGTTCCCGAAACGGTGCACTTCGCGAGCACCTCGCTTATATCCGTCTCCGATAGTTCGTCGAACTCGTTGGTAACGACGCCTATCTGCGCAGCGCCGCCCGAAGTGGTGACCGTGATCGTCATTTCGGACTCATCGGAAAGAGTCTCTCTGAATATGACCGTCGTCTTCGCGCTCTGCGAGGGCGACCAGTAGAAGCCCTTCGCCGTCTCGTTTTCGCCTACGTTAAAGACCTTGTTTTCAGCGTCGTAATTTTTTATGCTCGGGGAGTTGTCCTTTATGACTATCTTACCGTCAAAGGTAATGCCGTTGCCCACGGAGGGATCGGCGTTCAACATAACGGTCGAAGATGAATTGCCGTTGCCGGTAACGGTCACGTCCGTAAGGACGGCGTGGGCGTTTTCGCTTAAGAATATCGCAGAGCCGCCGTATGAGGAACTTCTGGACTTGATTTCGTCTCCTTCTAAATAGGCGCCGCTGGCGTTGCCGCATATCTCGACGTTTTCCGCTTTAAAGGTGCCTTTCGTATAGACGCCGCCGCCGGCGCTGTAGGCTAAGTTATTGTTGAACGAAGAGTTGGTCACGATGGCTATGCTCGTGGCAGTGCCGTTGAAACCGCCGCCGGAGGTCACCGTCGCGCTGTTGCCCGTAACGGTACAATTCTCTATCGTACCCGTGGCGCCGTAGAAGTAGATGCCGCCGCCGCCGGTGGTGCCCGCCGCCGTGTTGTTCGCTATCACAGAATCGCTTATCACAATATCCTTGGTCTTGTCGCTGCAGCATATTCCGCCGCCGTTGGTGCCCGCGTCGTTGTTAGTTATCGTCACGCCGCTTAAGACGTTGGGGCCGGCGCTCTGAACGTATACGCCGCCAGAATGTGTGCCCGCCGTGTTGTTCGATACGGTGACGTCGGTTATCGTACAGCCGTTCGCCGTAGTGACGGAAATGCCGCCCGCGTAACTACCCGCCTTGTTGCCCGAGACAACGCCGCCCGTCATGGTAAGGGTGCCTTTGGCGATCTCTATACCGCCGCCGTAGGTGGCAGCGACGTTGTTCGATATCGTGCCGCCCGTAATCGTAACGGACGTGGCGTCGGCGATATGGCAGCCGATACCGCCGGCTGTGCCGCCTGACGCGACGTTTTCGGAAATAAGCGTATCGCCCTGTACGGTAACGCTGCCGCCGTAGACGCACACGCCGGCGCAGCTGCCGATAACAGTGGTGTCAGTCGATTTGTTGCCGGTTATCTGCACGCCGTCAAGCACTACCGATTTGCCGGAGAATACCGCTATGCCGCCGCCGCGGCCCGCTTGCGCCGTATTGCCGGAAACGACCGTGCCGGCGCCCAAAGTATATTCCTTAGACGCGCCTTCAATGGCGATACCGGCGCCCGAGGTTTTATAACTGCCTTTAGAGCCCAGAGTCGTGTTATTTATGACCTTAAGGTTGGTCACGGGTTCGGCGAGTATGCCGTAAAGATATATGCCGCCCGCGAAAGTTGCCGCCGTGTTGCCGGATATCGTGCCGCCGGTTATCCTTATGTTGACGAAGCCGCCGCCTAAACCGACGCCGCCGCCCCACGTACCCTCAGCCGTACAGCCGGTTACCGTGCCGCCCGTCATAACGAAAGCGGACGGAGAGCCGGAAGACGAATTTAAGTATACGCCGCCGCCGTAGGTTTCCGCGCTGCAGTTCTCTACCGCGCCGTCAAATATATAAATTGAGCTGCCAAGGTCGCCGCAGACGCCGCCGCCCTTTTCGCCTCTGCCGTTTTTGACCGTGCCGCCGTTCAGTACGAACAGAGAGCCGGCGTTTACGACAAATCTGCCCTTGCTTTCAAAATCAAAGGTAACGCCCTCGTTTATCTGTAAGGTCGCGGTGTTCCTCACCTCGCAGTCGCCCGCCGCGGTGACCTTGTAAGACTGTCCCGCGGGAGCGGATACCGTGACCGTTCCGCCGGACGCGGTGGGATTGATATCGAAAGCCTCTTCAAACGCGACGTCATTCTGAAGAATGACGTTGGACGGATCCTCGTTCGTCGCCGCCAGAACCGCGGCTGTGAACTCGTCCGCCGTCGTGACCGCGTAATCGGTCGCGAACGCGCTTACGGCGACAGCGATAACGCCGACAGCCGCCGCCAGAGCCAAAGCCAAAGCAAATCTTAACGCGCTGTGTTTTTTCATTTTGCCTTCCTCCCGAATCTGCCTTTTATTTTTAAAAATTTTTGACCTGTTTTTGCGTATATTTCTACATTATACTTATTTTCTCTATATTATCAATTTTTTGCCGCAGAGTCAATAGATTTTCACTTTTTTTGCACCTTTTTCCAAATAAAACTGCCATTTTTTAAAATATTTTAACATTATACCGTAATTTTTTGTGTTTAATTAACAAACGCTCGCGGCGCCTGTTGTTATCGCGCGGTTTCCGTTTACGTAAAA
>JAFSVO010000086.1 GCA_017444965.1 Clostridia bacterium
CTCCAACTGTGCCGGACGCTACGATATTACCGCCGTGCACGCCCGCGCCGGGTCCCACGTCGACGATGCAGTCGGCTGAGCGCATAGTTTCCTCGTCATGCTCGACGATTATAAGGGTGTTTCCTGCGTCGCGCAGTTTTTTTAGCGAGTCTATCAGTTTTTGATTGTCTCTTTGGTGAAGTCCGATAGACGGCTCGTCCAAAACGTAAAGAACGCCCATAAGCGAGCTGCCTATCTGTGTCGCAAGCCTTATTCGCTGGCTTTCGCCGCCTGAGAGAGTGCTTGAAGCGCGCGACATGGACAGATACTCAAGCCCGACGTTTTTAAGAAACTCAAGTCTTGCGGATATTTCCTTGATTATCCTGTCGCCGATAAGATGCTCACGGTTTGAAAGATCGAGCGTCTTTATAAACGAAAGCTCATCATCAACGGACATTTTGCAGAATTCTATAATATTTATGCCGCCGACTGTTACCGCGAGAGCGTTATCGTTAAGTCTGTTGCCCTTGCAGCGGGAACAGGGTATCTCGGTCATGCAGGACTGTATCTCGGTTTTGATATAATCGCTGGTAGACTCTTGATAACGTCTGTAAAGATTCGGTATCACTCCGGAGTAGATCTGCTCATATACGCCGAAGCTTTTTCCGTGTTCCCATCTGACTTTTATCTTTTCGCCGTTTGTACCGTAAAGTATTTTATTAAGGTGCTCGGGTTTTAAATCGCATACGGGCGTATCCATTGAAAAACCGTAATGCTCGGCGACTGCGGAAAAATACAACCGAGCCATACTGTCGGGCCCGAATCCCATAAAGCCGGACGCCTTTACAGCGCCTTGATTTAAAGAAAGTTTAGGGTTAGGAATAATGCTTTCCGGCGTAATCTCAAGTTTTACTCCCAGGCCGCCGCACTCGGGGCAGGCACCGAAAGGATTGTTAAAGGAAAAAAGCCTCGGCGCAAGCTCGTCTATAGATATCCCGCAATCGGGACAGGCATAGTTCTGCGAAAACAGTCGCTCTTCCCCGTCGGAAAAAGCCGCGGTAACAAGACCGCCCGTAAGTTTAAGCGCGGTTTCTATCGAATCGGTAAGCCTTTCACGGACGTTTTCTTTTATAACTATCCTGTCGACTACGATATCGATACTGTGCTTCTTCTTTTTATCGAGCTTTATTTCCTCCGAAAGCTCGGTCATATTTCCGTCTACGCGCACTCTTACGTATCCGTCTTTTTTAGCGTCGTCGAATATTTTCTGATATTCGCCTTTTCTGCCGCGTATAACGGGCGCAAGTATGCTCAGTTTCGTTCCGACGCCGTATGATTCGAGCGCGTCGACTATCTGGTCAACCGTTTGCTGTTCTATTTCTTTTCCGCATTTAGGGCAATGCGGCTTTCCTATCCTTGCCCACAAAAGACGCAGATAGTCATATATTTCCGTGACCGTACCTACTGTAGATCTCGGGTTTTTTGAGGTCGTCTTCTGATCTATTGAAATAGCGGGAGAAA
>JAFSVO010000009.1 GCA_017444965.1 Clostridia bacterium
CCTTGTGCCTGAGGCGCGCGGGGTGCTTTACGACGCGTGCGAAAAGACGGGGATCACGCCGCGCATCGTAGGGCTTTCGGATATATCCGGGCTGTCCGTCACCGGCGAGGGGTCGACATTTACGTATAAAGGCGTCCCGTTCAAGGTGTCTATGATAGGCATGCATCAGGTAAAGAACGCGTTAAACGTCATCGGCGCGTGTGAGGAAATAGGTATCCCGCTCGCAACGGTATCCGAGGGGATATCAAAAACGGTCATCCCGGGCAGATTTCAGATAATAAAGAGAGAGCCGCTTTGCGTCCTTGACGGCGCGCACAACCCCGACAAAATAGCCGGCGTGTGCGAGGTGCTTGACGATCTTTACAAGGACAAAAAAATAATCACCGTTTTCGGTATGCAGAAGAAAAAGGATTACAAAAAGGCGATACCGGAAATAGCCAAACGCAGCGACGTATTTATCGCGACGGTGCCGAACGGCGTACACGAAGCGCTGTCTGCCGAAGAGGCGGCGTCTGTCGCGGGCGACTACTGCGGTAAAGTTTTGATATGCGAAGACCCCGTCGAGGCGGGAGCGCTCGCCTGTTCTACGGCGTCGCCCCAAGACCTTGTTTTAGCGACCGGCTCCATTTATTTGCTTGCCGACGCTTTAAGCGGCATAAAGCGCTATTAATCGACACGGCGTTCATAATAAAATAACTATGGACAAGTCCATAGTTATTTTTTTTATTCGGAGGTTTATATGACTGTTTCTTTCAGCGAAGACCACGGAAAGCTAAGCGTCGAGCTGTTCGGCGAGCTCGGCCATCACGAGGCTATCGACGCTATGGAAAACATAGCGGCGCTTTACGACTGCTTAAAACCGGATAAGCTCGTGCTTGATATGGGCGGCGTATCCTTTATGGACAGCTCTGGCATCGCGGTCGTAATGCAAAGCAAACGAATATGCGACAGGGACAGCGCGGCATTTCAGGTGTCAAACGCGTCAAATCAGGCGCTCAAAGTCTTTTGCGCGGCAGGTATCACAAAATACGTCAGTTTTATTTGAAGAGGTGAAAAAATGAAAAACAGTATCAACAAGGTAAGCGTTGTTTTTCCGAGCAAAAGCGTGAACGAGGGCTTTGCCCGAAGCTGCGCCGCGGCGTTTCTTACTCCGCTCGACCCGACTGTTGACGAGCTTTCCGACGTAAAGACGGCGGTGTCCGAGGCGGTCACAAACTGCATAGTCCACGCCTATAAAGACACCGTGGGGGACGTTTGCATGACCATGTACTCAGGCGAAAAAAACGAGGTCGAAATAATAATAAAGGACAAGGGCTGCGGTATAGAAGACGTAACGCAGGCGAGAGAGCCGATGTGGACGACGGGCGGCGCCGACAGAAGCGGTATGGGCTTTACCATTATGGAAAGCTTTATGGACAGCCTTTCCGTAAAATCGGTCAAGGGACGGGGCACGACGGTAAAAATGAAAAAAAGGATAAGCGTCAGAGGTAAAGCAAAATGAACCCCGACCTCGCCCTTGCGAAAAAGGATGAAAACGCGCTGTCGGAGTTTACCGAAAAGAATAAGCCGCTGATATACAGCATAGTAAAAAGATTTTCGGGCAGGGGAGCGGAAACAGAGGACCTTTTTCAGCTCGGCTGCATCGGCTTTATAAAAGCTGTCAGAGATTACGACGCATCCTACGGCACCGCTTTTTCCACATACGCCGTGCCTAAGATAGCGGGAGAGATAAAACGCTTCCTGCGCGACGACGGCGTTATAAAAGTTAGCCGTAAGATAAAGGAAAAGAACGTAAA
>JAFSVO010000087.1 GCA_017444965.1 Clostridia bacterium
CCATTGTCTTTTCTCTTGCTTCGTCGGGAGAAGCGACATTTTTCGCTTCGTCAGCGTAGACTATCTTACCGTCTACAAGGTATGCGCCTTTTTTGATGACTTCTACCAATTTGATTGCCTTCTTTCTATAATTATAATTTTTTACTGTACTACGTTATAAATGACGTCAAGCGCTCTGCCCTGAGGATCGGTAACGACAGCTACCGGCTTGTCGCCGAACTTGAGATCGTCGGGCTTTCCGACAACCGCATAAGCCTCGTCGCGAAGCTGTTCGATAGTCTTAACGGTAAGACCGGCAGCTTTCAGACGGTCGGCAAGCTCGGGACGGCGAGGATTGACAGCAATACCTACGTCGGTTACGAGCATATCGCAAACCGAACCCTCGGTAATAAGGCAGCCTACCTTATCGACTACGCAGGGAATGCGGCCGCGGATAAGAGGAGAAACGATAACGGTAAGAGCCGCGCATTCCGCCGTGTCGGGATGTCCGCCTATGGCGCCGCGGATTATGCCGTCGGAACCCGTAAGTACGTTGACGTTAAAGTGAGTGTCTATTTCAAGAGCGGAAAGAATGACAACGTCGAGCTGATGGATAGCCGAACCCTCGTTAAAGGGGCTGGCGTACTGATTGCCGTCTATCTCTATATGACCCGGGTTGTCCCTTATGGAACGGGCGGCTTCGCCGTCAAATCCCTGGACGTCGAGCACCTTTTTGACAAGGCCCTGCTCATGAAGCTTGACGATCTGAGAAGTGATACCGCCCAAAGCAAAGTCGGCGGTTATTCCCTTTTCGCTCATTTCGCCCTCTATGAAGCGGGTAACGGCAAGCGCCGCGCCGCCGGAGCCGGTCTGAATGGAGAATCCGTCTTTGAAATATCCGGAGGCGATTATCGCTTTCGCGGCGCTTTCGGCTATCATTAAGTCGCGAGGATTCTTGGTGTACCTCGTCGCGCCGGAAGATATCTTGGAGCTGTCGCCTATCGCGTCGACTTTTACGACGTAATCGACGTCGGTCGCGGGGATGGAAGCGGGAAGATTGGGATAAGGAGCGAGTTTTTCGGTAAGAAGAACGACCTTGTCGGCGTATCTTGCGTCAACTCTCGCGTAACCTAAAGATCCGCACATGCTCTCGCCGCTCTCGTTGGTGCCGGAAGCGTTACCCAACGCGTCGCAGGAAGCAACGCCGAGGAAAGCTATATCGATATGAAGCGAGCCGTTCGCAATAGCGGAAGCTCTTCCGCCGTGGCTTCTGAAGATAACCGGCTGTTTGAGCGTTACTTCACATTTGGAAATGGCGTCGGCAAGCTTGCCGCGGCAACCGGAAGACTGCAATGCGGTAACAGTGCCGTTCTTTATGTATTCGACCAGAGGGGCGTGAGCGTTGCTGAGTGAAGAAGAAGCAACGGTGATGTCTTTATAACCCATTTCGGAGATCTTTTTAACGACGTCGTTAAGAACGTAGTCGCCGTCTCTGAAATGATGGTGGAAAGAGATCGTCATGCCGTCTTTAAGACCGGCCGCGCGAATGGCGTCTTCCAAGGAATCCATAAGCTTTCCGTTTTTCTGAAGACGTTCTGCAAGCGTCGCCGTGTCCTTAACGGTCGCTTTTTTATGGACCTGTAAGCCGAGCTTTTTGGCTAACGCAGGGCTTATCTCATGTCCTATATCGTTTTTCATAATGCGTCTACCTCCTCTTTAGTTATGATGCCGGAAACGATCGCAAGCTCTATAACGCGCTGTGCGCGGAGAACGACCGGCTTATCGACCATTTTACCGTTCAGGCTGATGACGCCGCTGCCCTTAGCGTTTGCTTCCTTTATCGCGGCAACGATCTTCTTTGCCTTGGTAATATCCTTTTCAGTGGGATTGAATACAGAATGGACCGGAGCTATCTGTCTGGGGTTGATGACAGACTTGCCGTCAAAGCCGAGGTCTTTAATAAGACGGGCTTCGTAAAGAAGCTGTTCTTCATTGTTAACGTCGGAGTAAACGGTATCAAGAGCGTCTATTCCTGCGGCACGCGCGGCAAGAACGATCGTCTGGCGAGCAAGCTGAAGCTCTGCGCCCGAGAGAGTACGCTGGCATTTCATATTTGCGCAGAAATCCTCGGCGCCGAGGGCTATACCGATAAGACGCTTTGAAGAAGTGGCGATAGCGTATGCGTTGATAACGCCTAACGCGCCTTCTATAGCAGCCATCATAAGAGTTGTGCCGACGGGGATGCCGTGCTTTTTCTCCATCTCTGCGATGACCTTTTCACATTCGATTATATCGTTTGCCGTTTCGGTCTTAGGCATACGGAGAACGTGCGCGCCTGCGCAGACCATAGCCTCTATATCGGCTCTGCCGTAGGGGGTGTCGAGGGGATTTATCCTGACTACAAGTTCGGTCTTGCCGTAGTCGATAGTCTTAAGCGCGTTATAAACGAGCATACGGGCGGCGTCTTTTTCAGCCATCGAGACCGAGTCTTCAAGGTCAAACATAAGAGAATCGGAACCGTAAATATGGGCGTCGCGCATCATTCCGGGGTTGTTGCCGGGAATGAACATCATTGTACGGCGCAGTCTTTGTTTTTCATGCATTGTTCTTTCCCTCCTTATTTAACGTTCCAACCGTACTCAGTGCTTTCGCAGGCTCTGAGCAGAGCGGTTTTGACGCGTGCGCGGATGGTGCAGTCCAAAGCGCCTTTGTCAACAGCGACTATTTTAACGCCGCTGACACCGCATTCTTTAACTGTTTCCAGGATGACTTCACGGATCTTGTTCCCATACAGACTCATTACCGAGCTGTCGAGTTCGACAGAAACCTTCTTGCCATCCGTCTTTTCTACCTGTACGAGTATATCGCAGGATTCCATCGTACCGGCAGTGCCGTTTTTGACGAGTTTCATGACTTCACTCTCCCTTAAAATGTTTGTACATAAAAAAATCTTTAAAGCAGTTTCCCGCTGAAAAGCATACTTGTATTATTCACATATTATAATAATACAACGTTCCCGAATTGTAAACAAGTTTTTACGCCAAAAATCAATATTTTTCAGTTTTTTCATTGTAAGCGCTTACTTTTCAGATAAAGTTATTACAAGGATTTAAAAAAGGAGTAAATTTACGATTTGTTAATCCGAATTAGCGGGATAAAACAAGTCTTTTACGCTAAAAAACCCGTCTTTTTTTAATAAAAGACAGGGATATGGTCCGAGTGACAGGATTCGAACCTGCGGCCTCATGCTCCCAAAGCACGCGCGCTACCAACTGCGCCACACCCGGACGTTCAGTTTTTGAACATTATACTATAACGATCGCGTATAATCAAGAAAAACTATACGCGATATATCGGGAATACTCCGTTATCGCAAGGAATAATACCGGCGCACGCCGTCGGCAAAGTCGGATTATTAGAGTCGGTAAGATCCGGCTCAAACAAATACGCCGCGAAATTGGCGTTGATCTGATCCATAGGTACTATTATAGCGCCCTTCGGAAAACAAACCTGCTTTATATCTGAAAGTTCCGCGCTTTCATACGATCCGGTATATTGACGGACCGACGCTTTATAGTTTTCTTCCGTTTCCGAAAAAGCTATTTCGTGTATTGAAAGAAGCCTGCGCAGCTCTTCTTCAAAGCTTTCGCCCTTCGGGAAATAGTATTTTCTGGCGCACGTTCTTTTACGCACCGCTTTGTCATAGTAATACAGCTTGTAGTCCTTATCATCGTTTAATAGCTCGCCGGTCGCAAGGTTGAAAGTCTGTCGCGCCCATACTAAAGCGTTACTGTCGTCTTTGGATAAAACGCATTCAAGAACAAAATCCGTATCGGGGGCGTCGGGAGAACCTGTTTTAACCAGTCTGTCCCTTTCTTTAAATACCGTGTTTCTTATATGATCCGCGTTTTCTGCGGCATAATCAATTATGCGTCCCACGGTGTAATGCTGCGCCGAAAGACGTCTTTTCCACGTAAAACGACCGTCATATATCCCACGTGATTCGACAAGAAAACCAAAAGCTCCGTTAAGGCCGAAATAGGTCGAAGCACACACCGGGTTAACGCCGCCAATGGTAGCGCCGCCGCCTTTTCCGTTGAGATCCGGATAGCCGCAAGCGCGAAGCCCGTGTTTCTTAAGTTCTTTAAAGCAAGACCACATTATATCGGCTTCGGACTTTACCGCGTCCATCCCTTTATTTATAACTCCGCTCGTGTGCATGAGAACGTCGTTATACGGACCTTCTTCATTAGCGTTTTCGACGGTATATTCATGGGCGTCTATGATAACGAAGGGGTCGAAGGCCTTTGCGATCATAATAGAACCTTTAACTTCGTCAGTTTTAACAGATAAATAATCTCTGTTCATGTTTATGTTCTGAGCCGATTCATTACGCTTGAAGACCTCGGACCCGTCAGGATTCATGCGCGGGATAACGTATAAATTGATCTTTTCGAGAAGGTTATTTCTGAAAGCGTCGTCAGAAACAAGCTTTTTAATATACATAAGCGCAGCCTCACCGGACGCCGGCTCGTTTCCGTGTATCTGCGCCTGATAATGAACGGTGATTTTCCCGTTGTTTCTGACTTTTTCGGCGGCGTCTTTTAAGTCGCGGCAGGCTGAAATATCGGTCTTGGTAAATACGACCGCGGGCAGATCGTAATTAAGCTTGCCTGTCTGCGCCAAAACAAAAAGATAAGAATCTTTTTCGGCTGAAATATGTTCTTTTAAAAAGGATTCAAGCTCTTTTTGAGAAGTAAACTCGTGCCGGGCCTTATTCCCGGAAAAAGACGGCGTAACAAAAAGAGGATCAAGCTCTTTCCACGTTTCGTCGTCTGATACCGCGACGTTCTCGTAAACTTCATCGGTATACTTTCGAATTACAGCATCGGAAGGCTCAAAACCGTTCCCCGCGATTTTTCCGGGATCTACACTGTAAACTGTCTTTTCATTAAGTTTTTTTTCAGATAAGTATAAGGAGCAAAGCATTGAATAAAACCCTTTACCCGATAACGTATATCTGTAATTGCCCGGCTCTATCGACGTAAAACTATAGTAAGCAAAGCCGTCATCTGTGTATTCACTGTCGGGTTTTACCGCGTCGCCTTCTTTAAAACCGTGAAAAAGTTCAAAAGATAAACCTTCAGGAACTTTGAATATAAAGCATTTCTCGGGATTCGTCAACATTGATAAGCACTCCTTAACAAACAGTTTAATTAATAATGTAATTATACAATATTAAATTCGCTATTTCAAGAAAATTACTTGACAAAATTTTGAAATAAATATAAATTAATAAAATACAGTATTGCATATTTTTCAGGAGGCAAATATGAAAAACACCGAAAAAACAATGGAAAAAATCGTCGCTCTCTGCAAAAACAGAGGTTTTGTATTCCCCGGCTCCGAAATATACGGCGGTCTTGCAAACACCTGGGATTACGGCCCGTTAGGCGCGGAGCTTAAGAATAATATCAAACGAGCGTGGTGGAAAAAGTTCGTTCAGGAAAACAAATACAACGTAGGTCTTGACGCGGCTATCCTTATGAACACGCAAACATGGGTCGCTTCAGGCCATCTGGGCGGTTTTTCAGATCCTCTTATGGACTGCCGCGAGTGCCATGAGCGTTTTCGCGCGGACAAGCTTATAGAAGATTTCTGCGCTTCTACGGGCTTTGAACTAAGCAAACCGATCGACGCGTTTTCTCAGGAAGAAATGAAATCCTTTATCGAAGAACATAATATTCCCTGCCCCACTTGCGGAAAACACAACTTTACAGACATACGCCAGTTCAATCTTATGTTCAAGACTTTTCAGGGCGTTACCGAAGATGCTAAAAACACAGTTTATCTTCGACCCGAGACCGCTCAGGGCATATTCGTAAACTTTAACAACGTTCAAAGGACGACAAGGCGCAAGCTCCCCTTCGGTATCGGTCAGATAGGAAAAAGCTTCAGAAACGAGATAACTCCGGGAAACTTCATTTTCCGCGTCAGAGAGTTTGAACAAATGGAGCTTGAATTCTTCTGCAAGCCGGGTACCGATCTTGAGTGGTTCGATTATTGGCGCTCTTTCTGCAAAAACTGGCTTTTATCCCTCGGCATCAAGGAAGAAAATCTTCGTTTGCGCGATCACGATCCTGACGAGCTTGTATTCTATTCTAAGGCTACGACCGATTTCGAGTTCCTTTTCCCGTTCGGATGGGGCGAGCTTTGGGGCGTTGCCGACAGAACTGATTACGACTTGACGCAGCATCAGAATACGTCGGGCGAAAAGATGGTCTACCGCGAGGGCGAAGGAGCCGATATGACGGAATACGTGCCTTATGTTATCGAGCCGAGTCTCGGCGTTGAAAGAAGTTTTCTCGCTTTCCTCTGCGACGCCTACGACGAAGAAGTAATAGACGCCGAAAAGAACGACACAAGAGTTGTTCTGCATTTACATCCGGCTTTAGCGCCTTTCAAGTGCGCCGTTCTTCCTCTTTCGAAGAAACTGTCCGACAAAGCGACCGAGATCTATGACGAGTTATCTGAATACTTTATGTGCGACTATGACGAAACAGGGTCTATAGGTAAAAGATATCGCCGTCAGGACGAGGTAGGCACGCCCTTCTGCATCACTGTAGATTTTCAGACTGTAGGCGACGAAAACACCCCTGCCGACAATATGGTAACGGTGCGCGAAAGAGACGGGATGACACAGGAAAGAATTCCGGTCTCATCCCTTGTTCATTACATTCTCGGTAAGATCTCATTTTAAGGAGTAATTATGTTTGATTATACAAAGCTTATTCCGCCGGCTGTCGCCGCTATGAAGCCGAGCGGGATAAGAAAATACTTCGGCATCGCCGAATCAATTCCGGACGCTATTTCATTAGGCGTCGGCGAACCCGATTTCATAACGCCCGGGCATATAGTTTCCGCCGGGATCGCGTCGCTCAGGGGCGGAAAAACAAAATACACGGCAAACAACGGGCTTATTTCGTTAAGGCGGGAAATATCAAACTATTACCGCAAGCGTTTTCACGTCGATTACGACCCAAACGACGAGATCGTCTGCACGGTCGGTGCCTCTGAAGGCATAGACCTTGTTATAAGGACATTTCTTACTACCGGCGACGAGTTTTTGATAACGGAACCGTCGTTTGTCGCCTACGCTCCGCTTACGTCTATATGCGGAGCAAAGCCCGTTCCGCTTAAAACCTACAAAAAAGACAATTTCAAAATCACGCCCGAGTCTTTAAGGCAAGCAATAACCCCTAAAACAAAAATGATCCTTATTACCTTTCCGAACAATCCGACCGGAGCGGTAATGAACCGTGACGAGCTTCTTGAGATAGCAAAAATCATCAGAGAACATAATATAATGGTTCTTTCCGACGAAGTATACGCGGAGCTTACCTACGACGAAGAGCCCGTATGTTTTGCGTCCCTTCCCGGCATGTGGGAGCGTACTATTACGGTAAGCGGTTTTTCAAAGGCGTTTGCCATGACCGGTTGGCGTATAGGTTACGTATGCGCGCCGAGGGAACTTTTGAATTATATTGCACAGATACACCAGTACGCCCTTATGTGTTCTTCTACCCCGGCTCAGTACGCCGCGCTTCAGGCGCTTCAGCACGGCTTTTCCGACACCGTCGTTATGAGAGATACATATAACGCGAGAAGAAAATACGTATACA
This sequence comes from Clostridia bacterium, assembly GCA_017444965.1. Lineage (GTDB taxonomy): Bacteria > Bacillota > Clostridia > Oscillospirales > Butyricicoccaceae > RGIG3513. The sequence continues at coordinate 7,662 of JAFSVO010000087.1, forward strand.
ACAGACTTGTTTCAATGGGCTTTGACTGCTTTGAGCCGCAAGGCGCGTTCTATATTTTCCCCGACGTGTCTCTTTACGCAAAAGACGGTGAAGAGTTTTCCGAAAGACTGCTGAAAGAACAGCACGTTGCGGTAGTTCCCGGCATTGCGTTCGGTGAAACGGGAAAGCATCATATAAGGATCTCTTACGCTTATTCCATGGACGTTATAGCAGAGGCGCTTGACAGAATGGAACTTTTCGTTGAAAACTTAAATAAATAAAAAAATATATTGACTTTTCGCACGATCGTGTGATATAGTATAAAAGCCGCATTGAATGGGTTTAAGTGAGTTGCTCCACCCTAAGAGCGAGTCCGTAATGAAGGAGAGGTGTAACGAATGTACGCAGTGATCAAGACCGGCGGTAAACAGTACAAGGTTTCCGAGGGCGACGAGATTTACGTCGAGAAGCTCGACGCCAAAGACGGCGATAAGGTCGAGTTTGAAGTCGTTATGGCGGGAAATGACGGGCAGATCTTTTTAGGCTCAGACGCCGCTAAAGTAACGGGCGAAGTCGTAAAGACCGGAAAGCAGAAGAAAATTACTGTTTTCAAATTCAAAGCCAAAAAGAATTACAGGCGTCATCAGGGCCACAGACAGCCCTATACCAAGGTAGCTATCAAGACAATCAAGATGTAATCAATTAATCGGAGGTGCTAATTTATGGCTCACAAGAAAGGCGTCGGTTCAACCAGAAACGGCCGTGATTCAGAGTCTAAAAGGCTTGGCGCTAAACGCGCGGACGGACAGTTCGTCCTTGCGGGAAACATACTCGTCAGGCAGCGTGGCACGAAGATCCACCCCGGAACTAACGTTGGTCGCGGAAGCGACGATACCCTTTTTGCATTGTCCGACGGTACCGTAAAGTACGAAAGACTCGGACGCGATCGCAAACAGGTTTCCGTTTACAAGGATCTCGAGCAGTAATCTTTAAAGACTCAATTTATGCCGGATATTTTATATCCGGCATATTTTTTCAAACAATACTGACAGGTGAAAAAATGTTTGTTGACGTTGCAAGGATCAAAATAAGAAGCGGAAAAGGCGGAGACGGCAAAGTCACGTTCCACCGCGAAAAGTACATTGCCGCGGGCGGTCCCGACGGCGGTGACGGAGGAAAAGGCGGCGACGTGATTTTTGTCGCCGACTCTCACCTTTCTACCCTTTTGGATTTCAGATTCAAGAAAAAATACGAAGCGTCCGACGGCGAGCCGGGCGGCACTAAGAAGTGTTTCGGAAAAGACGGAGAAAACGTTTATATTAAAGTCCCCGTCGGAACTCTTATAAAAGAATCCGAAACAGGCGCTATTCTTCACGATATGTCTGACAGCGAGCCTTTCGTCGCAGCTCGCGGCGGCAGAGGCGGCTGGGGCAACGCGCATTTCGCGACCCCGACGAGGCAGGCGCCGAGATTTGCCAAACCCGGACAGCCGGGCGAAGAACTTCGCCTTATACTTGAACTTAAACTTATTGCGGACGTTGGGCTTATCGGTTTCCCCAACGTCGGCAAAAGCACTCTGCTTTCAGTTATTTCGGCGGCAAGGCCCAAAATCGCGAATTATCACTTCACTACGCTTTCGCCGAATTTAGGCGTTGTATACGTTTCCGAGGGCGCGTCTTTCGTCGCCGCGGATATTCCGGGTTTAATCGAAGGCGCCGAAGAATGCGCGGGACTCGGTTATGACTTTTTACGACATATCGACAGATGTAGGATGCTTATACACGTTATAGACGTTTCAGGCTGCGAAG
>JAFSVO010000088.1 GCA_017444965.1 Clostridia bacterium
CAAATAAAAAAACCGCGCGCTGTATTGATTTTTGACTTTTCCAATAATATAATGTACCTTATGAATAATTATACGAGTCAAACTCGAAAGGGGAATAACCATGAATATCAACTGGTCAGAACTCGGCTTCAGTTACGTAAAAACGGACAAGCGTTTCGTCTCTCTTTATAAAGACGGAAAATGGGACGGCGGCGTCCTCACGTCGGACGACACCATAACCATGAGCGAATGCGCCTGCGTGCTTCAGTACGCGCAGACCTGCTTCGAGGGTCTTAAGGCCTACAAGACGGCGGGCGGCAAAACGGTCTGCTTCAGACCCGACCTCAACGCCGAAAGAATGATATCCTCATGTGAAAAGATGAAGATGCCCGTTTTCCCGAAGGAGAGGTTTGTCGAGGCGGTCGCCGCGACGGTCAAGGCGAACGAAGACTACGTTCCTCCTTACGGCACCGGCGCCTCCCTTTACATCAGACCCTTCATGTTCGGCTCTGACGCGATAATCGGCGTTAAGCCCGCAAACGAGTTTCAGTTCAGGATCTTCGCCACTCCCGTCGGCCCCTATTTCAAGGGCGGGGTAAAGCCCCTTACGGTCAGGATATCCGACCTTGACCGCGCGGCGCCGCACGGCACGGGCAACATAAAGGCGGGCCTCAACTACGCCATGAGCCTTTACAACATAGTCGACGCGCACGAGAAGGGGTTTGACGAGAATATTTATCTCGATGCCGGCTCTCGCACGTATATTGAAGAAACGGGCGGCGCGAACATAATTTTCGTAACGCGCGACGGCACGGTGGTCACGCCGAAGTCTGATTCCATACTGCCCTCAATTACGAGAAGATCGCTTCTTTACGTCGCGGAAAAGTATCTCGGCCTTAAAGTCGAGGAACGCAAGATAGCCCTTTCCGAAATATCCGGCTTTGCCGAATGCGGGCTTTGCGGCACGGCGGCGGTCATATCGCCTATCGGCAAGATAGTCGACCACGGCAAAGAGATATGCATGCCCTCCGGCATGAGCGACATGGGCCCCGTAACGAAGAAGCTTTACGATACGCTCCGCGGCATCCAGCTCGGCACGATAGAGGCGCCCGAGGGCTGGATATACGAGATCAAGTGATCTTGACCGAAAGGAAGTAAACTTAAAATGCTTACCATAGATAAAGTTTTTCAGGCGTCCGTCGTTCTGAAAAGCATAGTCCGCCCGACGCCCTTAGTCAAAACGCTCGGCGTCGCGCCCGAATGCGAGCTGTACCTTAAGCCCGAGAATATGCAGAGGACGGGCTCCTTCAAGGTCAGAGGTTCGGGGTATAAGATAGCCATGCTTTCCCCCGAGGAAAAGTCGCACGGCGTCATTGCCTGCTCGGCGGGCAACCACGCGCAGGGCGTCGCGCTCGCGGCCTCGAAATGCGGCATATCCTCCGTCATAACCCTTCCCGACAGCGCGCCTATTTCCAAGGTAGAGGCGACGAAAGCCCTCGGCGCGGAGGTCGTTCTGGTAGACGGCGTTTACGACGACGCCTATCAGAAGGCGATAGAGATGCGCGACGAGTTCGGCTACACCTTCGTCCACCCCTACGACGACGAAGACGTCATAGCCGGCCAGGGCACGATAGGTCTTGAGATAACGAACGAGCTTGACGATATCGACGCCATAATAGTTCCCGTCGGCGGCGGCGGGCTTATTTCGGGCATATCCTACGCGGTCAAGAGCGTAAACCCGAAAATAAAGGTCTACGGCGTTCAGGCGGCGGGCGCGCCGGGTATGTACAACTCAATAAAAAGCGGCTCGCTTCAAAGCCTTCCGTCCGTATCGACAATAGCCGACGGCATCGCGGTCAAAAACCCCGGCAAGAACACGTTTGAGATAATCAAGCAGTACGTCGACGACATAGCCGTCGTGTCCGAGGACGAGATAGCCTCGGCGATACTGACGCTTATCGAAAAGCAGAAGATGGTAGCCGAAGGCGCGGGCGCCGCGGCGACCGCGGCGGTCATGTTCGGAAAGTTCGACCTTAAAGGCAAAAAGGTCGTGTCCGTCGTATCGGGCGGCAACATAGACGTCACCATCCTTTCAAGGGTCATCGAACGCGGTCTTATGAAGACGGGGCGCTTAAGCTCGCTGCTTATCGAGCTTATCGACAAGCCGGGCCAGCTTAAGGACGTATCCCGCATAATCGCCGACTGCGGCGGCAACGTTACGAGCGTGCATCACGAGCGCGCCGGCGACACCGAAAGCGTCAACGGCTGTTATCTGCGTATATCCATGGAAACGAGAAACTACGAGCATGTGCTTGAAATAACCGACGCGCTTAAAGCGGAAGGTTTCAAAATAGTGTAAGAGAGGTCAGAAAAATGGAAACTGTTTATACGAAAAACGCACCCGAGGCGATAGGCCCTTATTCCCAGGCAAAGATATCCGGCGGTTTTGTTTACACCTCCGGTCAGATACCGATAAACCCCGCGACCGGGGCGGTTGAGGCGCAGACTATAGAAGAACAGACCGAGCAGGTCTGCAAAAATATTTCCGAAGTGCTTAAAGCGGCGGGCTCGTCTGTCGACAAGGTCGTAAAGACGGTATGCTTCCTTCGCGACATAGCGGATTTCGCGGCTTTCAACGCGGTTTACGCAAATTACTTTACCTCAAAGCCGGCAAGATCCTGCGTCGCCGTCCGCGAGCTTCCGAAGAACGTTTTAGTAGAGATAGATACGGTCGCGGAAATATAAAGATAAAATTTAAGGAGAAATCACGGCATAATGGACAGCACGAAGTACGGAATAGGTTATTACACAGCGCCGGGCACGCATATAAAGTGGGCGCAGAAGGATCATATAGAAAAGGCTCCCTCATGGTGCAGCGTCGACCTTCGCGACGGCAACCAGAGCCTTATCATACCGATGAGCCTCGCCGAAAAGCTTGAGTTCTATAAAACGCTTTTAAAAGTCGGTTTTAAAGAAATAGAAGTCGGCTTTCCCGCGGCGTCGGAAACGGAGTATGAGTTTTTAAGAAAGATAATTGACGAAAAACTTATTCCGTCGGACGTTACGGTCCAGGTGCTCACCCAGTGCAGAGAGCATATAATACGCAGGACCTTTGAGGCGGTCCGCGGCGCTCCGAGCGCGATAATCCATTTTTACAATTCGACGAGTTACGCTCAAAGGGAACAGGTCTTCCGCATGTCGAAGGAAGAGATAAAGAAGATAGCCGTCGACGGCGCGAAGCTTGTTAAAAAGCTCGCGAACGAGTACGAGGGCAATTTCCGCTTCGAGTATTCGCCCGAAAGCTTCACGGGCACCGAGCCCGAATTCGCGCTTGAGGTAGTTAACGCCGTGCTCGATATTTTAGAGCCGTCGGAAACCAACAACGTAATAATCAATCTTCCCGTAACGGTGGAAATGAGCAGCCCTCACGTATACGCGAGCCAGATAGAGTATATGTCCGAGAATATGAAATACAGAGAGTTCGTCACCATTTCTTCTCACCCGCATAACGACAGAGGCACCGGCGTCGCCGACGCCGAGCTCGCGTTACTCGCGGGCGCCGACAGGATAGAGGGAACGCTTTTCGGAAACGGCGAGCGCACGGGAAACGTCGATATTGTGACGCTTGCTATGAACCTTTATTCCCACGGCGTAGACCCCGGGCTTGATTTTTCGGATATGCCGTCTATCGTCGGCGTATATGAAGAATGCACGCGCATGCACGTTTACGAACGTACGCCTTACGCGGGCGCTTTGGTGTTCGCCGCCTTCTCGGGCAGCCATCAGGACGCTATCGCCAAGGGCATGAAGTGGCGCGCCGAAAAGTCGCTCCACCGCTGGACGGTGCCTTATCTGCCGATAGACCCTGCGGACGTCAACAGGACCTACGACGCCGACGTTATCCGCGTAAATTCGCAGAGCGGCAAGGGCGGCATAGGTTATCTGCTTGAAACGACTTACGGCTACGTGCTCCCCGCCAAAATGCGCGAGGATTTCAGCTACGCCTGCAAGGATCTTTCCGACGTAGAGCACAGAGAGCTTAAGGTCGACGATATACTTGAAGTTTTCAAAACGAGGTATTTCGCGACCGGTCATCCGATAGCGATAGACAACATCAACTTTACTAAAAAAGAAGACAAGGTCACGGGCGAGGTAACCTTCGTGCGCGACGGCGTAAAGACAAAGATATTCGCTTCGGGCAACGGCTCGATAGACGTCATAAGCAACGCGCTCAAGGCGTACACCGGCAAGACGTATCACCTTGACGAATACACCGAGCACAGTATGAGAGGCAGCGGTTCAAAGAGTATCGCGGCGGCGTACATAGGCATAAGGGAAGGCGACGGGCCTATCGTATGGGGCGCGGGCCTCAATACCGACATCATCCATGCCAGCGGCGACGCGCTCATAAGCGCGTTCAACAATATGATCGGAAGGTAGGATAAAAGCTATGGGTATGACGATGACTCAAAAGATACTCGCTTCCCACGCGTCTCTCCCCTCAGTTTCGGCGGGTCAGCTTATAAGCGCGAAGCTCGATATGGTGCTCGGCAACGATATCACGACCCCCGTCGCCATAAACGAGTTCAAAAAAGCCGGCTTTTCGGACGTATTCGATAAGGATAAAATAAGCATAGTCCTCGACCATTTCGTTCCGAATAAAGACATAAAGGCGGCCGAGCAGTCCAAGCAGTGCAGACAGTTCGCCTGCGAACACTGCATAAGCCACTTTTTCGACGTCGGCAAAATGGGAATAGAGCACGCGCTTCTGCCCGAGCAGGGCATAGTCTGCGCTGGCGACTGCATCATAGGCGCCGACAGCCATACCTGCACCTACGGCGCGCTGGGCGCCTTTTCAACGGGCGTCGGCAGCACCGATATGGCGGCGGGCCTCGCCACGGGCACAGCGTGGTTTAAAGTGCCCTCGGCAATAAAATTCGAGCTTTCCGGCAAGCTTCCCGAAAACTGCAGCGGCAAGGACGTCATACTTACTATAATAGGGATGATAGGCGTCGACGGCGCGCTTTACAAGAGCATGGAATTTTGCGGCGAGGGCGTATCGTCGCTTTCAATGGACGACCGTCTTTGCATATGCAATATGGCGATAGAGGCGGGCGCCAAAAACGGCATTTTCCCGGTAGACAAGACCACGCTCAAATACCTTAAGGGCAGATGCGTAAGAGAGCCGCGTATTTTCGAGGCGGACAAAGACGCCGAATACGAAAAGACGGTAAAAATAGACCTTTCGCAGATAAAGCCCACGGTAAGCTGCCCCCATCTTCCCGAAAACACGAAGCCCGCGTCCGAGCTTTCGGATATAAAGATAGACCAGGTCGTGATAGGCTCCTGCACCAACGGCAGGATGGAGGATATGGAAGCGGCGTATAAGACCTTAAAGGGCAAAAAGATAGCCGACGGTATAAGATGCATAATCATCCCCGCTACCATGCAGATATACCGCGAATGCGTTGAAAAGGGCTACGTCACGGCGTTTATCGACGCCGGCGCGGTCGTGTCGACGCCAACCTGCGGCCCCTGCCTCGGCGGATATATGGGCATACTCGCCGAGGGCGAAAGATGCGTCGCCACCACTAACCGCAATTTCGTCGGCAGGATGGGACACGTTAAAAGCGAAGTTTATCTCGCAAGTCCGCAGACGGCGGCGGCAAGCGCCCTTACGGGCTATATAACCACACCGGGGAGGAAATGAAAATGAAAATACAAGGCAGCGTATTCAAATATCCCGACAACGTCGACACCGACGTTATAATCCCCGCGCGTTATCTCAATACCGCCAAGGCGGAGGAGCTCGCGCTCCACTGCATGGAGGATATTGATAAGGATTTCGTTAAAAAGGTTCAGCCGCAGGACGTTATGGTCGCGGGTTGGAACTTCGGCTGCGGCTCTTCACGCGAGCACGCGCCTCTCGTTATAAAGACGTGCAAAACGGGCTGCGTCATAGCCAAAAGCTTCGCGAGGATCTTTTACCGCAACGCGATAAACATCGGGCTTCCCATTCTCGAATGTCCCGACGCGGCGGAAGAGATACAGGCGGGCGACCGTGTGTCGGTAGATTTCGACACGGGCGTAATAACCGACGAAACGACCGGCAAAACCTATAAGGCGGAACCCTTCCCGCCCTTTATCCAGAACATAATAAAGGCGGGCGGGCTTTTAGCTTCGCTTAAAAAGGAGTAATTATGGAAAAGAAGATAGCCGTCATACGCGGCGACGGTATAGGCCCCGAGATAGTCGGACAGGCTTTAAAAGTGCTTGACGCCGTGGCTGTGAAATACGGACACAGGTTTATTTATGAAGACGTGCTTATGGGCGGCGCGGCGATAGACGCTTACGGCGACCCTCTCCCGCCCGAAATGCTTTCTAAGTGCAGACGCTCGGACAGCGTGCTTTTAGGCGCCGTGGGCGGCCCCAAGTGGAACGACGTGCCGGGCGACAAACGTCCCGAAAAAGGCCTTCTGCGCCTGCGTGCCGGGCTTGAAGTTTTCTCAAACAACCGCCCCGCCAAAATATGGAAACAGCTTGCGAACGCGTCGCCCCTAAAGCCCGCGATAGTCGAAAAGGGCATAGATTTCATCATAGTGCGCGAGCTTACCGGCGGCATATACTTCGGCGAGCATAAGACCGAAAGCGTAAACGGCGAGCAGGTTTCGACGGATATTTTGAAATATTCCGAAAGCGAAATAGCCAGAATAGGCAGGATAGGCTTTGAAACGGCGGCTAAAAGGCGCAAAAAGCTCTGCTCGGTCGAAAAGAGCAACGTGCTCGACAGCAGCAGGCTCTGGAAAAAGGTAATGCATAAGCTTGCGGAAGAGTACCCGGAGGTTGAGCTTTCGGACATGCTCGTCGACAACTGCGCCATGCAGATAGTAAAAGACCCGTCGCAGTTCGACGTGATAGTTACCGAGAATATGTTCGGCGACATTCTGTCCGACGAGGCGTCCATGATAACCGGCTCGATAGGTATGATACCTTCGTCGAGCTTGGGCTCGGGTACCTGCGGGCTTTACGAGCCTATTCACGGCTCCGCGCCCGATATCGCGGGGCAGGATATAGCGAACCCCATTGGCACTATCCTTGCCGCCGCGATGATGCTGCGCTTCAGCTTCGATATGCCAAAGGAAGCCGACGATATTGAAAACGCCGTATCGAAAACGCTTGATCTCGGGTTCAGAACGGGCGACATAATGCCGAAGGGCGAAAACGGGCTTACGCTTTGCGGATGCTCGAAAATGGGCGAAGAAATTATAAAGAATATAGGGTAAGGGAAAATGAAACTGACAGGATCGGACATACTTGTAAAAACGCTTATAGAGCAGGGATGCGACGTCGTGTTCGGCTATCCCGGCGGACAGATACTTAACGTATACGATTCGCTTTATAAGTACAGCGATGAGATACGCCACGTGCTTTCGGCTCACGAACAGGGCGCGGCGCACGCGGCTGACGGTTACGCCCGCGCGACGGGCAGACCGGGCGTAGTCATGGCGACCTCGGGCCCGGGCGCGACTAACCTTGTCACGGGCATAGCCACGGCAATGCTCGATTCGGTGCCCATGGTAGCCATTACGGGCAACGTAAGCTCGGCGGTCATCGGCTCGGACAGCTTTCAGGAAATAGATATAACCGGCGTCACGCTCCCGATAACAAAGCACAACTACTTCGTAGGCTCGGTAGAGGACCTCGCCGACACGGTAAGAGAAGCCTTTACGATAGCCACGTCGGGAAGACCGGGTCCGGTGCTCATAGATATCCCGAAGGACGTCCAGACGGCGAAATGCGAATACAAGAAGGGCGGAAAGTACAAACAGTACGAAAAGTTCGCCGCAAAGGATATACGCATACGCGAGGCGGCTGAGTTCATAAACCTCAGCAAGCGCCCCTATATATACGTCGGCGGCGGCGTTATTTCAAGCGACGCGTCCGAAGAGGCGCTCGCGCTCGCCGACCTTATAGACGCGCCTATCGGCTGCTCTCTTATGGGTATTTCCGCGGTGCCGACAGATCATCCGCGTTTTCTCGGCATGCAGGGCATGCACGGCCGTTACGCGTCGTCGATAGCCTTTTCCGAGGCGGACTGCATAATCGCTTTGGGCGGCAGGTTCAACGACCGCGTTACCGGCAACCGCGAAAAGTTCGTCAAAAACAAGAGCATTATCCATATAGATATAGACGGCTCCGAGCTTTCCAAGAACGTGCCCGATTCGGTAGGGCTGAGAGGCGACTTAAAGCTTACGCTCGATAAGCTTTTAAAGCTTTTAAAGGCGAAAAAGCTGCCCGCGTGGCGGAGCAGAATAAAAGAACTTAAAAAGGAAGAGGAAGCTCTGACCTTTGACAAAAAGACGCTTAATCCTCATTCCGCGATAGACGTATTAAACGGGTTTTTAAGCGAGAACACGCCCGTCGCGACCGACGTCGGACAGCACCAGATGTGGGCGGCGCAGGACCTTAAGTTTAAGACGAAGCGCAGATTTATTTCAAGCGGCGGTCTCGGCACCATGGGCTTCGGGATGGGCGCGGCGATAGGCGCGTCGGTCGGTACCGGCGAACGCGCCGTCCTTATTACGGGCGACGGCAGTTTCGGCATGAACTTAAACGAGCTCGCGACGGCTGTCACCTACAAAATACCCCTCGTCGTACTTATTATGAATAACGGCGTTTTAGGTATGGTGCGCCAGTGGCAGACCCTGTTCTTTGACAGGCATTATTCGAACACGACTCTCGGAAGAAAGACCGACTTTACGGCGCTGGCGCGCGCGTTCGGCGCGGACGGCGAAAAGGTCAGCACTCTTCCGGGGCTTAGAAAGGCGCTTAAAACCGCTTTTTCGCACGAAGGGCCTTACGTTATCGACTGCGCCATAGGGATGGACGAGATGGTCTTCCCGATGGTGCCTCCCGGCGGCTCGCTCGACAACCTGATAGTCAGGAGAGGTGAATGATATGAACAGATATACGGTGGCGGTGCTCGTCAGAAACCAGTACGGCGTACTTAACCGCGTAACGAGCATGTTCAGAAGACGGCAGTTCAACATATCGGCGCTTACCGTCAGCCAGACCGAGGTGCCAGAGCTTTCGAGTATAACCGTCCTTTTCGACGGGGAAGAGCTTAACAAGGAACAACTTATAAATCAGCTTTACAAGCTTCCCGACGTGACCTCAATAAAAGAACTTAAAAGCGAAAACTCGATAAGCCGCGAGCTTTTGCTCATAAAGGTCGCCAACAGCGCCGAAACGCGCGAAGAGATACGCGCCGCGGCTGACGCTTTCGACGCCAAGACGGTCGATTACACGAGGGACGCTATCATTCTTCAGATGACGGGCGAAAGCCAGAGAATAGATTCTTTTATTAACCTTCTGCGCGACTTCGGCATACTTGAGATATGCCGTACCGGCATAGTGTCCTTAGAGCGCGGCGACGTCACGATAAGCAAAGAAACGAACATATAAAAAATCTTATAATAAGAGAGGTAAAAGAAAATGGCAAGAATTTTTTATCAGCAGGACTGCGACATCCAGAAGCTCGCCGGCAAGACCGTGGCGATAATCGGCTACGGCTCTCAGGGCCACGCGCACGCGCTTAACCTTCAGGACAGCGGCGTAAAAGTCGTCGTAGGTCTTTACAAGGGCAGCAAAAGCTGGGAAAAGGCTGAAAAGCAGGGCGTTACCGTCATGACGGCAGCCGAGGCGGCGAAGGTCGCCGACGTCATCATGATACTTATCAACGACGAAAAGCAGGCCAAGCTTTATAAAGAGAGCATAGAGCCCAATCTGACCCCGGGCAAAACGCTTGCTTTCGCGCACGGCTTCAATATCCACTTCGGCTGCATTAAGCCCCCGAAGGACGTCAACGTTATAATGATAGCCCCCAAGGGCCCCGGCCACACCGTAAGAAGCGAATATCAGGCGGGCAAAGGCGTGCCCTGCCTTATAGCCGTTGAGCAGGACGCCACGGGCGACGCGTGGGATATAGGCCTTGCCTATGCGCTCGGCATCGGCGGCGCGAGAGCGGGCGTTTTGGAGACGACCTTCCGCACCGAGACCGAGACCGACCTTTTCGGCGAGCAGGCAGTTCTCTGCGGCGGCGTCACCGCCCTTATGCAGGCCGGGTTTGAGACGCTCGTCGAAGCGGGCTATGACGAGAGGAACGCTTACTTTGAGTGCATCCACGAGATGAAGCTTATCGTTGACCTTATTTATCAGAGCGGCTTTGCCGGAATGAGATATTCCGTTTCCAACACCGCCGAGTACGGCGACTACGTCACCGGCCCGAAAATAATCACCGAAGAGACCAAGAAGACCATGAAGAAAATACTCAAGGACATCCAGGACGGCACCTTCGCGAAAGAGTTCCTCCTCGATATGTCCGATTCGGGCGCGCAGGTACATTTCAACGCTATGCGCAAGCTCGCTTCCGAGCACAGGTCCGAAAAGGTCGGCGAAGAGATCCGCAAGCTTTACAGCTGGAACGGCG
>JAFSVO010000089.1 GCA_017444965.1 Clostridia bacterium
GAAACCACTGGTATGATTTCTTCTGGACCTCGATAAGGTTAGGCATTTCGGTGATCTCGTCAATTCGCGAAAAGCTCTTGCGAGTTTTTCTGCCGCATCGGACGTCTTTCATGTTAAGCCTCACTCCGTTTCGTTTATGTTAATTTTTTTGATACACGAGGGTAAGTTGTCTGAATTGTGACATTTGCTCTTGAAATGCGGTTTTTAATCTGCTAAAATAGATTTCAGTAAAATGCGGTAATATCCGAAATGCATATGTCGATACAATTTATCATTTTATCACCTATGTCAAGTCAAGTCAAGTGTTTTTTCGGAAATTTTTTACTGTTTTTTATGCGGCGTGCGCCGCTTTATTTTTTATTTACGTTTCCCTGCAAAGAGGTGCTTTATGGAAGATAACCGTCCTCCCTTTGATTTCAGGCATTTCGCGCTATATCTTTTGTGCGCGCTGGTGCTCGGCGTGCCGTTCGCGATAGCTTTCCCCGTATCTACCGACAAGGTCCTGCTCACGCGAATACTTAACGGGCTGTTTTTCGGCGGGCTTCTGGTCGCCGCCTGGGGTGGGATCGCCGCCGCCACGAATTTAGGCGCCTTTTCGCTTATCGCCTACTCCAACAAAAAGGTGTGGCAGACGATATTCAGAAAGCGCGAGAATATCCCCGAGGAAAAGCGGCTCGGCTCTTACTTCGATTACCTGCAGAAGAAGAAAAAGCGCCGCGAGGTGCGTGAGATGCTTTTCGCGGGGTTAATTCCCATCATTATTTCCTTAGTCGTTTCGTTTATTTGTTTTTGAAATTTCATAAAAAAATTTGCCGTATCTTAGGATACGGCTTTTTTTGCGTCGAATTCGGTGCATTGCAATGTTTATAATGCAATTATTCAAGTATTTCTTTCAGGTTTATCGGTTTGCCCCAACAGATAATCAATGCTGACATTATAATAATTTGAAAGCTTTATCAGCACAGACGTGGGGACGTCATTTTCTCCTGTTTCGTATTTCGAATACCCCGTTTGAGACATACCGAGCATCTCGGCGACTTTTTTCTGCGTCAGGTCGCGGTCTTCCCTTAAATCGCGTATCCTTTTATACATTTTTCACACCCCTTATTCAGTATATGTTAATCTGAAACAGGGTATTGACTTTTAACCTGAAACAGGTTAAAATATGATTATTTAATTTGAAAGAAGGTGTTTTAATGCCAACAGGCATAACGCCGGTCATTTGCCCGCAATGCCATTCGAACAACGTAAGAATGGAGACGGAAACGCGCGGCGTTTGCGAATCGTGCGGGACGGCGCTGATAATCGAAGAAAAGGGCGAGGAACGCGACGTCCGGATCGAAGGCGAAGAAGAAGACGACGGTTTCGATACGCACTTTGAACTTACGCCGAGATACAGCAAAGAGACGTTTTTAGGAGAGGCGTGGACGGCGCTTGCCAAAGAGGACGCCCCGCTCGACGTTTTCGGGCACGATTTTGAAAGCGTTACAGAAAACGTGCATCAGGTCCTGACCGACAGCATAAAAGCGACCGTCAGTTTCCGCGCAAGCGTTGGATACGACAGACAGGAGCCGTATACCGCATATGAAGATACCATAGAAAACGAGACCTATTACGAAAACGGGCAGAGGTATACGAGAAGAGTCGTAAGGCAGCGGCCCGTGACAAAATACAAGACGGTGACCGACTGGCATCCGTTTAATTCGGAACAAAATATCGATTCTATCGTAACGGTCGACAATACGGACGGTCTGTTTTTTGACGAAGACCTGTTTACGGAAGCTTTTATTCACGCCTCTGCCGAGACCTTCACTTTTCTGCCTAAAGAAAAGACGCGCGGGATAACGGTAACGGACGGCGCCCAAAGAGAGATGACCCGAAAGCACAGCGAGGAAATACGGCTCAAAGTCGTATCCGCTCTGCCGGGCGACCGTTATAAAGACCTTGAGATAAATGTCGTTTCTTTGAACAGCTCGACTACCGGACTGTACCTTGCGCACGAGTACGAAGCCTCTATTTCATATAAGGGCAAAACGTATGTTAAAAGAGCTTTCCCCTTCGGGTTTATGAAGATAGGCGGGGACGTGATAGAAAACGACGGCGGGTTTGAGGCGACCGCCGAAAGCATGAGAAAAGAGATACCGTCGAGAGTTTGGAGCAAGACCAAAAAGGGCTCTTATCTTACCGCGGCTCTGCTCGCGCTTTCGATCGTCACTTCCCTTTTCGTTCACGTAAGGATCCCGGTCGTCGCGCTGTTTATCGCCGCCGCAGCCGCTTTTATATATAACGCCGTAAAGGTCGGCAGGGTCAAGCGAAAGGAAACCGAAAAAGTCGAAGCGGAGATCGCGAAGAGTTCCGAAAAGCACAGGGAAAAGCTGCTCAAGGCATTGAACGGCAAGCTCGCGGCTTTGGGCTTCGAGCCCGTCACGGCGGACAGTCTTTAAAGGAGGGCGGAAAATGA
>JAFSVO010000090.1 GCA_017444965.1 Clostridia bacterium
TTTGGGAAAGCGACTCGGCACCTACGGCAAGGCCGGCGCTTTAAGCTTTAACTACTATAAGATAGTAAGCTCGGGCGAGGGCGGCGCGATACTCACGAGCGACGAGGAGATTTACGAGCGCGCGCTTATATATCAGGACAGCTCGGCTGTCGCCTTCTTCGGCGACCAGATGGAGGGGTTCGAGCAGAGGGCGTTCTGCGGCAACGAGTTCCGCGCGAACGAGCTTTGCGCGGCGGTCATGAACGTACAGCTTTCGCGCCTTGACGGCATTTTGGAAGACCTTCGCGCGAATAAGAAGTATATTATGGACGCGCTGAAGGGCGAGGCGACCTTCATTCCCTCGAACGATATAAAGGGCGACTGCGGCACGACCGTAGCGTTTAAGTTCGAAAGCGAAAAGCGCGCGCGCGCCTTCGCAGAAGCTGAAGGAGTTTCCGGCACCCTGCCGATAGATACCGGCAAGCACGTTTACAGGCATTGGGACCCGATAATAAAGAAATACGGCGCCTTCAACCCGCTTATGGACCCCTTCAAGATGAAAGCCAACGAGGGCATAATTCCCGACTATTCGGTCGATATGTGCCCCACCACCCTCGCGCATCTTTCAAAGGTCGTCTACGTCGCGGTCGACCCCGACGACAGGAAAAAGACGCTCGACAGGAAGATAGAACTCTACAGAAAAGCCCTGAAGGGCATTGATTGAAAAATCGGAGATTTTTCATCGAGATACGCTTCGCGTTCGATATGTTTCGCAAAGCGAAACTCGATATACGCAAGCGTTCGAGATATTTTGCTTTGCAAAATAAGAAAGGTACGCGGCGAAGCCGCGTTTATCAACAGACGCGCCCTGCGGGCGCATACATTAATTATTCGTTTTTAAGTTTTAAGTCTTCAGTATTCATTTAAGGAGGAACGACTCTTATGCCCGAACTGTTTGAGATCTTCGAAATGGCGATGATAATCTGCTTCGGCGTGTCCTGGCCGCTAAACGTCATCAAATCGTACAGAGCGAGAACGACCAAAGGTAAAAGCTTTGCCTTTCTCGTATGCATTTTCATAGGATACATAGCGGGAATAATCTCAAAGCTTTCAAACCCCGGCTATATGGCGGCTATCTCCTCAAAATGGTACGTTCTGTTCTTCTACGTGCTCAATTTCGTGATGGTCAGCGCCGACATAGTCCTTTATTTCAGAAACAAAAAGCTCGATAAGGAAAGGGAAGCCGCGAATGGGTGAGGCAGATCCCCGGAAAATGCTCGGCGTAATGGTCGACTGCTCGCGCAACGCCGTCCTTAGCGTCCCGTCGGTCAAGCGCTTCGCGGATACAATAAGCCAAATGGGCTATAACGCCCTTATGCTTTATACGGAAGACACCTACGAGGTAGAGGGCCAGCCCTTTTTCGGGCATTTCCGCGGCAGGTACTCCGCGGACGAACTGCGCGAGATAGACTCTTACTGCGCCTCAATAGGCGTCGAGCTTATCCCGTGTATACAGACGCTCGCGCACTTAAACTGCATGTTCAAGCAGCGCGCGGTCTACGGCGATATAAACGACTGCGACGATATACTTTTGGCGGGCGACGAGCACACCTATCAGCTTATCGACGATATGCTCCGAAGCCTTTCGTCCTGCGTCCGCTCGCGTAAGATACATATCGGAATGGACGAGGCGTATAGGGTCGGCACGGGGAAATACAAGACGAAAAACGGCGAGCGCGACCGCTTCGACGTCATAAACGAACACCTTCATAAAGTGTGCGGGATAGCCGCGAAATACGGCTACGAGCCGATGATATGGAGCGATATGTTCGTAAAGCTCGCGACGGGGAACGACAGCCAGTACGCGCACGCCGACCCCGCGAAAATAAAGGAAAAAGCGGCGCTTCCCGAAAGCGTCTCGCTCGTTTACTGGGATTACTATTCGGACGATCCCGTGCGGTACGAACGGATGATAGGCGTAAACAAGCTTTTCGGGCGACCGGTGTATTTTGCCGGCGGCGCGTGGACGTGGAACGGCTTTTGCCCCGACAACGAAAAGAGCATAAGAAATACCCGCGCGGCGCTTGCGGCGTGTAAAGCGCGCGGCGTCGACGGAGTATTTATGACCGTGTGGGGCGACGACGGCGCCGAATGTTCGCCCTTCGCCGTTCTGCCCTCACTTTTGTGCGCGGCGGAGTTTTATAAGGGAAACGAAGACCTTGAGGATATAAAAGAAAAATTCGCGCGGCTTTGCGGCGCCTCTTTCGACGGCTTTACGCTTTTCGACGCGCTTGATAAGCCGGGCGGAAAGCACGGCGTAAACCCCTCGAAATATCTTTTCTATAACGACCTTTTCTGCGGAAAGCGCGACCCCTTCGTCGGGAAAGACGACGGCGCGTATTACGCGGCGCTGTCGCGGAAAATTAAGGGCGTTTCCGAAAAAGGGGAGTACGCTTACCTTTTCGACGTTTACGAAAAGCTCGCGGACGTCCTTTCCATAAAATGCGATATGGGCGCGCGCCTTCGCGAGGCGTACCGAAAGGGCGACAGACGGGCGCTGTCGGATATCCTTTCCGAGCTTCCCGCGCTCGAGGAAAAGATAGAGGCGTTTTATACCGCTCATAAAAACAGATGGTTTTACGACAATAAGCCCTACGGCTTCGACGTGCAGGATATACGTATAGGCGGGCTGTTGCGCCGCGTGCGCTCGTGCAAAGAGAGGCTGTCCGATTATCTGTCGGGGAAAATAAACGAGATACCCGAGCTTTCCGAGCCGCAGCTTTGGTACGAGCCCGACAAAGCCTTCTGGGCGGAGACCGCAAGCGCGAACGATATAGGCTGGAGATTTTAAAAAAGAGCCCGACGGGCTCTTTTTTAACGACGTTTTCACTTCGTGAAAAACGGTGTGTGAGCTGCGCTCACAATTTCGGTACGCGCCGCAGGCGCATTGATTTATCAGGCGCGCTTCGCGTTTGGCTCCGTATTCGGCAGTAGAAAAAGCGCGAACAGGGTCGAAGGAAACGTTATTGCAAAAACGGCGGATCTATGGTAAAATACCGTTAACCGGGTCGTATTTTGCGGCGGCGAAAAAGACCGTTCCGCCGCGCCGATCCTCACAACGGGAGAGCTTTTTATTAGATGTCTGATAAAGCGAAAAAGACTTTAGGCGCGATAATATTCGTGCTTGTAAACGTCGGAGTAATCGCTGTAACGGCTTATCTTGAATTTTCAAAGGGCGCCGAGCGGGCGGAGTACATACCCTTTTTAGGGCTTAACTTCCGCTTTCTTTTCGCGGCGTTCGCCTGCCTTGCCGTGATGATAGGCGCCGAGATACTGAAATATATGCTGATGATGAAAAAGGCGGCGGGCAAGGCGTCTTTTAAAACGGCGTTCCGCGTCGTCGTTATCGGCAGATATTACGATTTTATAACTCCGTTCAGCGCGGGCGGTCAGCCCTTTCAGATGAGGATACTTTCGAAGAACGGCTTCGGCACGGGCGCGTCGGTGTCTATGCCTATAGTATCATTTCTGGTGTCTCACACGGCGTTTATGTTTATCGCTGTCGGCGTTTTCGTTTTCGGCTCGCGTTTCGTAAGCTCCGAGGCTATAAGGATAACGGCGTGGCTTGGGCTTCTCTTCTATATGAGCATACCTATCGTCGTATCCGTTTTTACAGTAGCGCCGCGGTTTTCCGAAAAGGTGCTGTGCTTTTTCGTATCGCTTTTTCATAAGATCAGGCTTATAAAGGACGGCGCCGCCGCCGAAAAAAAGGTGGTCGCGGCGCTTTGCGATTACAGGGAAGCCATTTCCGCCATGATCCGCACGCCCCGCCTCTTTTTAAAGCTTTTCGGGCTGTCGATTATTTATCACGGCGCTCTGTATTCGCTTCCGTTCTTCGTGCTTCGCACCTTCGGCGGCGCGGCGACTTATATAGAGTCCTTCTGCATCTGCGTCTTCATTTACGCCGCGATTTCCTTTGCGCCCACCCCGGGCAATTCGGGCGCGGCTGAGGGTTCGTTTTACGCGCTGTTTTCGTCGCTTACGGCGAATTACCTCTTTTGGGCGATGCTCGTGTGGAGGTTCTTCTGCTATTACGGTTATCTTTTAATAGGCGGCGTGACGATCGCGGCAGGCGCCGTTTCGACTAAAAACCGGACAAATGTTACCGAGGAGGAAAAAACTTGAACAGAGAAGATTACGAGAAGTTTTTCGACGAATTTCTTGAAAA
>JAFSVO010000091.1 GCA_017444965.1 Clostridia bacterium
ACGCCTCGCTTTCGGATATTTATTCAAAGGTGTATCTTTACGACGGCAGAGGCGCAAACCTTATTCTTACGACAAAGCACGTCGCCGTTCCGCTTTACGGCGGCAAAGGTTATATTTCTTCCGCCAATGAGATCGACCGCGTAAGAGAAGTCACGCACGAAAACTTCCTAACGGGAGATATGCTTATTATTTCGGACGCCATAGACTGCACGCATCTTCGGGCGTATCTTTATCTGGGAGACGGCGTCTTCGCGACCGTAAAAGACGGAAAGTACGTCAAATACTCGCCTTTTTACGGGCAGACGCTTCTTGAAAGCCTGATGTCTTGCTATTCCTTCTGCGTCTGCCGCCCGTCCTTTCAATTCTGAGCCCGCTACGAGCTATTGTTCTTAAAAGGAGCCGTGAAAAATGAAAAAAATTCTGTCCTTATTTCTTATAATACTGTCGCTTTTATCGCTTTTTTCGGCGTGCGGCGAATATCCCGATAACGCGGAAGCGCCGGAAGGCACGGGCGAGGATATCGCGTCCTCGCAGACTCTCTCGCCCGAAGATGACGAGCCCGACAAGGAAACTACAGAGACCGTTTCCGATACCGGCGCCGTCGTTATAACGGCGCAGGACACCTCGCAGGGAGATCCCCCGCAGGTTTCGCCCGGCGAGCAGACCCCGCCCGCCGCTCAGAGCGCCCCCGGCGAAACGGCGCAAGCGCCCGCGCAAACGCCGGCGCAAACGGCGCCCGAAAAAGCCGAAAAACCGGCGCAGAGCGGAAAATCGAAGGGCGAGCTTACCGGTCTTTCAACATATGACAAGCCTGCCCTGAACGTCGCCTTTTTCGGCGACTGCTTTACCATAAGCGCCGCCAATATGTTCGGCGCCTTCTGCTTTGAGGGCGGCTCGCCCGTAAACACTTTAGGCGGCGGCTTCGGCTACAATAACTCGGGCATGCCGAGAAACACCTACAGCCCCTACGAGCTTTTCAAGTTTGACGGCACGGAAGCCGACTCGAAAATTACCGGTATGTCTAAGGGCATACAAAGGATAACCTCAAAAGACTCCCCTCCCCTCGATTACTTCATACTTATGACCGGGCGCGACGCGGCGCTTGTAAACCCTTCGGTCAAGGGGCGTTCCCTTACCGCCGCGTTGGAAATAGCCGAGCTTGTAAAAAAGCAGAGCGCGGGCGGAAAGATCGTGCTTTTGGTCCCTCCCCCGTTTACCGGCGTTCTTCCGAACTATTTTTCCGAGGTCAAAAATCTGACCGTTTCAAAGGAAGAGCATAAGAAAATGATAAGCGATTACGCCGAGGAAATGAAAAAGGCGGTCGGCGAATGTACCGTCGTGCGCGCGGACGAAGCCTATTCTTTCTTTGAAGATAAATATAAAAGCTCGGGTATAGATCTTTATCTTTCAGACGGCAAAACGCCGAGCGAAGCGGGCTCTTACTATATTGCCGCGGTATTATACTCCTCCCTTTTCGGCAAAACCGCATACGGCTTAGAGTACGCGGCAAGGCTTTCCGACGAGGAGTGCAAAACCCTTCAGACGGCGGCGCACGAGTTCGTTTTCAAAAGCGCGCCGACGAGCAAAGCCGCGAGGACTTCACCGGTTCAGCCGGTTTTCGAGCCGGATTCCCGTTTTAAGGATCAGGTCTTCCCGAAAAACTTCGAATATCTCAAAGCGACCGCCCTCGCCTATTTTGAAAGGCGTTCATTCGTTGATTACGACCATCTTGCCTCAAACGGCCAGTCGGATCCGACGAATTACAGGTATTTCCGCAGAACGGTCGACGGCACGGGCGACCCCGAGGAAGCCCTCCCTTATAAGCCGCTTTTCCTCGACTGCACTTCTTTCATATGGGCGCTTCTCAAATCCGCCTTCGATTACGAGCTTCCCGAAAACCGTTCCAAATCGCTGACCTTTAACGAGCTCGGCAACGACCTGGTCGTTTTTGAGCACGCCGCGGCTTCATCTTCCCATTCCCCCGAAGCCGCCGTTCAAAAGTTTTTGAATACTCTTATGCCCGGCGACGTCATCGCCTACAGCGACCCGACCAACAGCCGCGGTCACGGCTGTCTTTATCTCGGCGACGGGTATTTGATCCAATGTTCAAGCTCCTCCCGCCTCGGCGGAGGAAACGCCGATTACAATTTCAAAGGCAAAATCGACACGCACGAGGACAACGGCGCGGTAAGGCTCGACAAAATAGATTTTATGACCTCTCCTCTGAAATCGGGATACCAGTTTGACCCCTCCCTCGATATGACGATAAGGATAATAAGGCCCCATTACGCCGAGTTTACGCCCACCGAAAACGCAAAGGCGCGCGCGGGCGCCATGAGCCACATACTGGCTTACAAGGAAACGAGCGCCGCGAACGGCGTCACCGTAAACCCGGGCGGAACGGTCGATATTACCGTCGTCATCAAAAACGTCGGCTCATCCTCTAAAACGGTCGAGGTAAAAGACGCTCTTCCGCAAGGTCTTACGCTCGCCTCGGGAAATAATAATTTCAGCGTGACCGTCGCCCCGGGAGAAACGAAAAAAACGAGCTATTCTCTTACCCTTTCGCCGTCCGCAAAGCCGGGCGAATATATCTCCTATAAAACGACGCTGGCGGGCGGGCTTGCCCTGAACGACACGCCCGTCGCCGTCGGCAAAACTCTTACCGCGGACGAGCAGAAAAAGCTCTCTGACGCGGCAAAGAGCGTTGCCGACGCCGCCGACTCCTTCTCCCTTGTTAAAAAGGCGTATTCCGCGGCGGGCATAGCTCTTCCGATAAACTCCTTAAACGAGGTTTACGGCTCCGTCTTTCTTCCAGCGGCTCTCGACGGTTACGTCAAGCCGAACTTCTCGTCCCCCTTCTATAAAGCCGTCGCGCCCGGTCTTTTCGGCGGGCTCAAGCTTATGGAATGCGACAACACACACCGCGTTAAATACGTAAGCGCCAAAAACCTTTGCCCCGGAGACATAGTTTATTTCGCCGTTTCAAACGACGGCAAGCGCGGAAACGACGGCTGTATGCTTTATATCGGAAACGACACCCTTTTGACCGTAACAGACGGAGCCGTCAAAACGATTTCCGGCTCTTCCGCCTGCGAGGAGCCGCTTGAAAGGATAGTGGGCGAATACTGCTTCCTTATCCTGCGCCCCTCTCTGATATCGTAAATAAGATTTTGTCATTCGGGCGAAAAAGAAAGGTCGATGAAAAATGAAAAAAGGTCACGCCTTAATAAAAGCGCTCTCTCTTACGCTTGCCGTTATAATGCTCGCGGCGTCTTTTCCCGGCGCGGCTTCCGCGACGGACGACGACGATATCACCGGCTATTGGGGGGACGTACCATCCGTCTCTTCCCTTCTTGCTCTCGACGGCTCAAAAGCCACTCTTACGGTTTATAACGCAAAAATGAAAGGCAAAAACGTTATCTGCGCCATAGCGTCATACGACGGCGACGGAAGGATAACGTCCGTTAAAACGTCTGTAGAAGCCGCCTCCTCGCTCAATACCTTTTCCGCCGATATGCCCGAAGACCTGTCGTACGTAAAATCGTTCGTCCTCGGCGACTCGGGAGAGGTGCTTACCAAAAACCGCAGATGCGCTCCGCCCTTCGTGCTGGGCGTCGTGGGCGACAGCGTCATAACCTTCCACAATCCCATAGACTGCCTTTACGCCATGGCGGAAAAAGGCGGTCACGCCCTGACCGTTAAAAGCAACTCTTATAACAACGTGGAACTGACGCCCGACAAATCGTTCAGCCTTTACGAATATTGCAGTTTTTCCGGAAGCGGAAACAATCTTAAGGCAGTCAGCATCAAATCCGCGTTTTACGAGCGGATAACCTCAAAACTCGATTGCCTCGTCCTGCTCGTCAGCCGCGACCGCGCCTTTATGAGCGCGTATAACGAAAAAAGGATGACCGAAGCCTTCCGCATTATCCAAAGCGCATATTACGCCGCGAATCCGAACGGCAAAATAGTGCTTTTCGCGCCCATGCCCTACAAGGATACGCAGGGAGATTACGGTCAGTACTACGGTCTTACGGACTTAGACGCGCGCGGGCATTGGGATAAGATATCGGCTTTGGCGGATACTCTCGCGTCTATAGCCGAGGGGCGCGTCACGGTCGCGCGCATAGGCGACGCTTTTCTGACGCTTGAAGAGGAATACGGACCCTCGGGCTGCGAGCTTTATGAAAGCCGCGGGATCTACCAGAACGTTGCGGGCGCGTACTACATCTCATGCCTTCTGTACGCGTATATTTTCGACGAATCCCCCGTCGGCGTTAACGAGTACGGATTCTTAAACCGCAGCGCCGCGGAGTTCCTGCAAAAAGAGGCGCATAAATACGTGTTCGGAGAAGACGCGCCCGAAAAGGCGCGGCACGAAGACGCCATACCTCACGAAGCATTTGAAAACTGCGACCCGCGCACAGAGAAATCCCGCGACGAAAGGTTTAAAAACGAGGTCTATCCCGAATACTTTGACGAGCTTTTCGCGACCGCCTACTGCTTTGAGGCGTTCGGCGGCGCGGTGCAGTACGACCAGACGAATATAGCGAAGGCGTCGGGCGCGACGAGGCGCCTTTATCAGGGCATATCCCCCTCATTCATCACCCCGCAGAGGATAGCCCATCAGGACTGCACGTGGTTCGTGCATTCGGTATATAATTCCGCCTTTGACTACGTTATCAAAAAGAGCGTGGGCACATACGTTATAGATATCACCGAGGGCGAAGCGTACCGCCGCACCAAAGATGAAATAGCCGCCGACCCGGAGGCGTGTATCGAAGCCTTTCTCGACGCCCTTCAGCCCGGCGACATGATCATGTATTATAACCGCGAAGGTCAAAAAGGTCACGGCATGCTCTATATAGGCAACGGCAAAATGCTGCACTGCTCGGGCGGTTCGCACAAAACTTCCGCCACCTCCGATTACAGCTTTAGCTTAAAAGCGGACAACAAAGAACTTTTGGGCGGGATAACCTTCTCTACCGTCTACGGGCTTGCGGACCCGAGTTCTTCACGGTACTCTTTCGGCGGCGACAGAGAAGTCAGTATCCTGCGCCCCTTAAGCCTCGGCATTAAGCCAAACGCCGACGCGGTTGCGCGCGCGAAAAATCTTAAAGGCGTTATCTGCTGGAAGGAATCGGACAGAACCGCGGGCGCGACCGTCAACCCCGGCGAGGACGTCACCTTTACCTACAAGATCAGAAACGACACGATGGAAGAAAAAGTGATATCCCTGTCCGACAAGCTCCCCGCGCACACGGCCTTTAAGTCTGGCGACGTCAAATTTACAGACGGCGCGCTTTCTACTAACGTCACCGTACCCGCAAGGTCTCTCGTTTCCTTAAGTTTCACCGTCACCGTTTCTCCCTCGGCGCCCGAGGGAAAAATTCCCTGCGGCGATACGGAGATAGGCGGCGTCAAACTGTACGATTACGCGCCCATATACGTCGCGCGCACGCTTACCGAAAGCGAGCAGGCGGCGATAGCAAACGCCGACGTTACGGCGACTACAGATTCCGAACTTATAGCGAAAACTTACGCCGAGATAGGCAAGACCGTCTCTCTGCCCGAAGGCGCGGCGCTTTCGGACAGGTTCTTCAATATATCGAACGGCAAAGTGACCTTCAAGGATAAGTCGCTTATACCGCAGAACCTTTACGGCGGCAGCGGATACGCGGGAAAAGAGTTTGAGCGTATACGCCATATAGACGTCCAAAACGTATCCTGCGGCGACGTGCTTATAGTCCTGCGCAACGCAGACGCCCCCGAGACGGCGCAGTGCTGGCTCTGCTTAGGCGACGGCAACCTCAAAACGGTTGAAAACGGCGCGGTCAAAAGCGTTTCCAACGTGACCGCCGCGACTCTTTTCGACAGTCTTTTCGGTCAGTTCGCCTTTATAGTGATAAGGCCCTCATTCGGGTTCTGACGAAACGTTTTAGCGGCAGGCGTAAAAGCCTGCCGCCTTTTTACTCTCTGTCACACATCATTGTACAACCTACATGTACAATTAGGCGGGACTTCCGCTTTTTCTTGCTTTTTAACTGAATATATGGTATAATTTTATTTGTATATAACAGTTAACATTCGCTATATTGTGATTAACAAATTATCAACAGAACAGGAGAAGCCGTTATGAAAAAATTGACCGCTTTATTGTTGGCTCTTATTATGGTCTTATCGGTCTTTGCCGCGTGCGGTGAAAAACAGGAAACGCCCTCAGCGCAGGATACCGACACGGCTTTGGGCGCGGACGTGACTCCGCCCGCGAACGGTGCCGACGACGAAGAAGAGAGCGACAAGGAAGCCACAGAAACGGTGACCGAGACGGGAGAAGTCG
>JAFSVO010000092.1 GCA_017444965.1 Clostridia bacterium
AAGCAAGATTTTCAACGAATTTTCTTATATCGTTCGCGCGCTTATTCGTTCTTCTTTTGTAAAAGAAATATACGAGCAGAACGACGAAAAGCTCCGCTCCCGCGACCGCGTAATGCCCGAGCGCCGCCGTGACGCCCGCGAAGATGAACAGGCATACGAAAGCTATCGAAAGCCCCGATTCTAAAAGCCTTGAAAGTTTACGGTCCATTACAACACCTTTCCGAAAAGAAATGAATTGAAAACGCTTTGCGTTTTCGTGAATTGACCTTCGGTCATGAATTGCAGACTGCGTCCGCATGAATTGAACGGCGCAGCCGTTCATTTCGGTATGCGCCCGCAGGGCGCATCTAGTGATAAGCGCGCTTTGCGCGCACCTTAACGCAAATCTTCGATTTGCAATTCATGAAAGCCGCAGGCTTTCAATTCACGCGCCGCAATTCGGCGCAATTCATGAAAATCTTTGATTTTCAATTCACGCAAGCTTCAGCTTGCAATTATTATACCATATAAAACTAAAAGTCAGTCGAATATTCAACCGACGCGGTATCAGAACAGCCCCGATATGACGCCGTCGTCGTTTATGTCTATCTTTTCCGCCGAGGGCACGGGGGGAAGGCCCGGCATGGTCATTATGTCGCCCGTCAGCGCGACTATAAAGGCGGCGCCCGCGGAAAGCTTGAGATTTCTGACGGTCACGGTAAAGCCCTCGGGCGCGCCGTACTTCTTCTGATCGTCGGAAAAGCTGTACTGCGTTTTCGCGACGCATACGGGAAGCGTTCCGACTCCCTGCTCCGCGAAGAGCTTGAGCTTTTCCTTCGCCTCGGCGGAGAATACGACCTTTTCACCGCCGTATATCTTTTTAACGACGGCGTTTATCTTTTCCTCTATGCTCATGTCGAGAGAATAAACGTAGTTAAGCTCCGACTTCCTTTCGCAAAGCTCGACCACCTTTTCGGCAAGATCGCGCGCGCCTTCGCCGCCCTTTGCCCACGCGTCGTTGAGCACGGCGCAGACGCCCGCGTCGCGGCAGCCGTCTTCTATTACCTTAAGCTCTTCATCCGTGTCGTCTTTAAAGCGGTTTATCGCGACGACCGCGGGAAGCCCGAACACTTCGGTTATGTTGCGGACGTGGCGCATAAGGTTAGGAAGACCGCGCTTAACGCTTTCGGCGTCGGGCGCCGCGAGCTCTTTTTTCTTTACGCCGCCGTGCATTTTAAGCGCGCGGACGGTCGCCACTATGACTACCGCGTCGGGCTTTATCCCCGCCGCGCGGCACTTTATGTCGAGGAACTTTTCCGCGCCGAGGTCGGCGCCGAAGCCGGCTTCCGTCACGACGTAATCCGAAAGCTTGAGCGCCATTTTAGTCGCCGTGACCGAGTTGCACCCGTGCGCTATGTTGGCGAACGGTCCGCCGTGGATTATGGCGGGCGTTCCCTCGAGCGTCTGAACAAGATTCGGCTTTATAGCTTCTCTGCAAAGCGCCGCCATCGCGCCCTGCGCGCCGAGCTGAGATGCGCATACCGGCTTTTTGTCGTAAGTATAGCCGATAATTATTTTCCCGAAGCGCTGTTTTAAATCTTCATACCCCGAAGCGAGGCAGAGTATCGCCATGACCTCGGACGCCGCGGTTATATCAAACCCGTCCTCGCGCATACGGCCGTTGGACGGTGCGCCTATGCCGCAGATAAGCGACCTTAAAGCGCGGTCGTTCATGTCCATACATCTTCTCCAGGTTATCCGCTTGGGGTCGATATTCAAAGCGTTGCCCTGGTGGATATGGTTGTCTATCATCGCGGACAGAAGGTTGTTCGCCGCGGTCACCGCGTGAAGGTCGCCCGTGAAATGAAGGTTTATATCCTCCATAGGTACGACCTGGGCGTATCCGCCGCCGGCGGCGCCGCCCTTGACGCCGAAAACGGGGCCTAAAGACGGCTCGCGCAGCGCGACGACCGTCTTTTTCCCTATTTTGGAAAGGCCGTCCGCGAGCCCTACGCTGGTGGTCGTTTTTCCCTCGCCCGCCGGGGTGGGGGTTATAGCCGTGACGAGTATTAGTTTGCCGTTCTCTTTATTTTTCGTAAGAACGCCTAAAGATATTTTCGCCTTGTATTTTCCGTAGGTTTCATAATCGTCGTCCGACAGACCGAGCTTTGAAGCTATCGCGGTTATCGGGCTTATCGCCGTTTCCTGAGCTATCTCTAGATCGCTTTTTACCGTCATTTTGATCATCCTCCGCACCGTAATAAGACAATTATATATA
>JAFSVO010000093.1 GCA_017444965.1 Clostridia bacterium
ATTTCCATAAATGCGTGCCGTAACGCGTCTATAGGCTATACCCCCGATAAATTGATATATACAGGCGCAACTGTCGGCGGAGTTTCAATGGGCGGCGTTGACGTGATAAAAGGAGGTACTTCCATCACATACGGTGAAAAAACAGGAGAATATTTTTTATCCTACAAGCACGCAAACTATGCCGGAAATTTTTATTACGTTGTACTTAGTAAAGACTCTGATTTTGAAGCGGCCAAAAAATGTAATATGAAAAAGTTTATTGTTTCAGACGATTTACTAAAAGACCTGAACAAGAGCGGCAAAATTACCGACAATAAGGTTCTATGCGTAAACAATCTCACTAAAGCAGACGCTCAATACGTTGTTAATTGGTTATCGGGTCTTGCATAATAACATATATAAAAACGGCGGGAGCAATCCCGCCGTTTTTGCTGTTTTTAAAACATATATATATCAGTACATCAGCTCGTCTAAAACGAACTTTTCGTTGAACAAATATCCGTCGTAGACGGGCGGCTGGGCTTCGCCGCCGCTTTTAATTACGACGTATTCGATATCTCCGTCGTCGATGACCGAAAGGGCGACCGCCGCGGCGGCTAAAACCTGTTCGGCTTTTCCCAGAAAGCCGTAGGTCGCGCCGTAGTCTATCTCGAGCGTGCTCCCCCTTATTTTAAGGTCCTTTACCTCAATTACCTGCGGGAGCGCGGGCAAAGCTTTCGCCGTGCGCGGCTGTTTTATCGCAGAAATGATCTGCCCGACGCGCGCCTCCGGGGTCGCGCCGTTAATTTCGTCCGAATACTCAAAGGCGAGAGAGCGCCTGCCGTGCTTATCCTCTTTGATATAGTATATCTTGTTTGAGCCGCGCACGTTTTGCTCGCTCCCCCCGCACGAGGCGAGGAGGGGCAGGATACAGAGCAGAGCCAAAGCAAAAGCGAAAAGCTTTTTCATTTCGGATCCTCGCTTTCCGGGAAGACGACGGTAAAGACGGTGCCTTTTCCGTAAACGCTCTTCATACTTATATCGCCGCCGAACCTGTCGACCCACTCTTTGACTATCGAAAGCCCGAGGCCCGTGCCGCCCGTCGCGCGAGAGCGCATTTTATCGACGCGGAAGAAGCGCTCGAAAACGTGCTCCTGCTCGTGCTCGGGAATGCCTATGCCCGTGTCGGAAACGCGCATCGTCACCTTTCCGCCGCCGCGTGAAAGGGAAAGGTCGACAGTTCCGCCCTTTTTGTTATACTTTATGGCGTTCTCGGTAAGATTGAAAATTATGTGATAAAACCCGTCGGACGTGCCCGAAACGAAAAAGGCGCCGTCCGCGTCTACGTTGACCGTGACCTCGGCGGCCTGCGCCGTCACCTTCAAAAGTTCTTTTACCTTGCGCGCCGTCTCGGAAAGATCGCACGGGTAAAGCGCGACGTCGTCTGACGCGAGCGCCTGATTTATCGATATAAGACTTTCGCTTATCCTCGTAAGGCGCACTATCTCGCCCGAAATATCGCCTAAAAATTCTTTTATCTCTTCGCGGCTTATATTGTCGTTGTTGACTATAGAGTCGGACAGAAGCTTTATCGCCGCGAGGGGCGTTTTCAACTCGTGCGAAGAGTCGGAGATAAACTGCTGTCTCGCCTTTTCGTTGCTCTGTATCTGACCGCTTAGGCTGTTGAACTCTTCGGCTATCATTTTAAGCTCGTCGTCGCCCGGCATATCTATACGGTATTTGAAATTGCCGGCGCCCGCCTCTTTGACGCCCGTCAGAAGCTTTGAAAGGCGTTTGCCCATATCGTGGGTGAAAAGCAGAACGGCTATCATCGCGGCGACGGCGACTATAGCCGAAACGATACGGATATTGGACGAAAGATCGGCGAGAAGGCTCGCGCCCGCCTCGTCGTTTTCATAAATATACACCGCGCCGAGCGTTATCCCCCCGCGGGTGACGGGCACCGCCGCCCACTTGTTTATGGCGCCGCCCTCAAAGCGCGAATAAAAGCAGTCGTTCCCCGAAAGCGCGCCGAGTATCTCCGAATAAAGCACAACGTTCCCGAGCAGGCTTTGCGAGCGCACGCTGTCGAACAAAACGACGGCGCCGTCGCTCACGACTAAAACGCGCCTGTTTTCGCTTAGTATATTCAGCACCGAAACGGCGGAGCCGATATTGCTGCCGTTAAGCTCGGGGATATTGGAGAGCGCAGACGCCAGCGTCGCCGCGTCCTTTATCATATCCTTGCGCGCGGTCTCGGTCATCTGCCTTTTTACCGCCTGCTGGGGATAGATGTTTATGACCAGAAGGACAGTCAAAAGAATAGCCGCGAAAACCACGACTATTCTTTCTCTTAAGCTTTCGGGCCTGCGCGCTTTGTCAGTTCGCTTTGAAATAGTAGCCAACTCCCCACTTGGTCAGTATGTATTCCGGGTTAGCGTCGTCCTTTTCGAGCTTTGAACGCAGTCTTCTGACGTGAACGTCGACCGTCCTTATATCGGCGGGGAAATCCTTGCCCCACACCTCGTTTAAAAGGGATTCGCGGCTGAATATCTTTCCGCTGTTGCGCATAAGGGTAACAAGCAGGTCGAACTCTTTCGCCGTAAGCTCTACGGGCTTTTCGTCGACGTAGGCCGTCCTCTGCACGATATCCGTCTTTATGCCGCCTATCTCGAGATATTCGTCCGCTCTGCCGAGCGTCTTTCCGCTGCGGCGCAGAATGACCCTTATCCTCGCCTTAAGCTCTAAAATGTCGAAGGGCTTGGTGACGTAATCGTCGGCGCCGTACTCAAAGCCGATAAGCTTGTCCCTGCCCTCGCTTTTCGCGGTAAGCATTATGACGGGCACGTTCGACTCTTCCCTTATCCTGCGGCAGACGGTAAGCCCGTCTATCCCGGGGAGCATAAGGTCGAGAATGACTATGTCGTACCTGTGCTCACGGAAAAGGTCGAGCGCCGTCGTGCCGTCGTACGCGCCGTCGACCATATAACCGTCGTTTTCAAGGTTGAATTTTATGCCCTTGACCAAAAGCTTTTCGTCGTCTACTACGAGTATCCTCATATTTTATCCCTTTCTCATTCCGCGATTATAAGGTCTTTGACCTTCTCGTAAAGAGCGTCTCCTACGCCTTTTACCGAGGTTATTTCATCGGCGCTTTTGAAGGCGCCGTATTTTTCTCTGTGTTCTATGACGCTTCGCGCGGTCTTTTCACCGAAACCGGGAAGGGCGGAAAGCTCCCGCTCGGTCGCGGTGTTTACGTTTACAAGAAGCGGCTCTTCCCCGGTCTTTTCGGACGGATAGAGCTTTAACTGCCGTATCTCCGGCGCGTCCGCCCCGCGAGGTTTGATTTGCGCCGAGCCGCCGAGCGTTAAGAGCGAGCCTGAAAGCGCGCCTATTAAAAACGCCGCGGCGCATATAATAAAAACGTATCTTTTTTTCATGTCCTTTTAACTATTGAAAAACCGTTCAAATGATGTTAAAATGAAAAATAACAGGAACGCTTTTCGGGGAAAGGAGCCTTTACGTGAAAAAAGTTCTTCTTTTCATACTTTTGTGCGCGCTGGCATTCGCCTGCGCCGCGCCCGCGTTCGCCGCGGAGCCGCCGCAGATAGACGCCAAGGCTGCCGTATTAAAAGAAACGACCACCGGCACCGTCCTTTTCGAGATGAACGCCGACGAAAAGCTTTACCCCGCGAGCATTACCAAGCTTATGACGGCGATAGTGGCGCTTGAAAAGCTCGATCCCGCGTCTGAGATAACCGTCTCGGCGGACGCTATCGACCCGCTCGTCAAAGAGAATATCCACGCCTACCTGCTGCCGGGTGAAAAGATACCCTTTATGAACCTTTTAGAGTATCTGCTCATCCCCTCGGGCAACGACGCCGCGAACGCGTTCGCCGTCGCCGCGGCGGGCTCTATACCCGAATTCGTAACGCTTATGAATGAAAAGGCGGAATCGCTCGGCTGTAAAAACACCCATTTCGTAAACGCCCACGGCCTTCACGACGACAACCACTACACCACGGCAAACGACCTGCTTATAATAGCCGAATACGCGATGCAGAATAAATATATCGCCGACACGGTCAAAAAGACCTCGACCGTGCTTCCGGTCACCAACCGCCACAAGACGGAAACTATTCTGAACACCACGAACTTCCTTTTGGGAAAGGGCGGCGCGGAATATATCTACAAGGGCGTTACCGGTATAAAGACCGGCTCGACCACTCCGGCGGGGCTTTGCCTTACCGCGTCGCTCGAGCACGAGGGGCTTAGCTATATCTCGGTCGTTTTAGGCGCCGGCATGACGCCCGACGGGAAAAAGGGGAATTTCATCGCGACCTCGCGGCTTTTCGACTACGCCAAAAAGAACTTTTCCGTGCAGACTATGATAAAAGCGACGACGCCCGTTTTAGAGATACCGGTCACGACGTCGCCCGACGGCGCGTCGGTCATACTGCTGCCGCAGAACAACGTTTCGGCGCTTCTGCCGAACGACTTTGACCCCGAAAAGCTCGAGACGTCTTACGAAGACGTGCCCGAAAGCCTTGAGGCGCCCGTTACGAAGGGGCAGGTCGTAGGCACGCTCAGGCTTTCCTACGGCGGGCGAAGCTACGGCTCGGTGCCGCTCGTCTGCTCCGCCGATTTGTCGCGCTCGGGGCTTTTGCACACGCTGAACGCGCTTAAAAGCTTTTTCACCGGCAAGGTCTTTATGATAATTTTAGGCGTCTTAGGCGCCGCGGTGCTCGCCGCGATAGTGTGGTTCCTTCTCGCCAACAGAAAGAGAGGAAGAGGCAGGCGCCGTAAAACCTACCGCACCTATAAGGTCTATCGCAAAAAGTATACCGGCAAGCACAGAAGATAAAGGATATCTTCCCTAAAAGGCAGGGCGAAAGCCCCGTCTTTTTTTATTTGGTGCCGAATATCCTGTCGCCCGCGTCGCCGAGGCCCGGGACTATGTAGCCGTGATCGTTCAGCTTTTCGTCAAGCGCCGCGCAGTATATCTGCACGTCGGGATGTTCCCTTGAAAGTCTTTCAACGCCCTCGGGCGCGGCTATTATGTGAAGGAGCTTTATATGGGTGACGCCGCGCTTTTTAAGAAAGCCCACCGCGGCCGAAGCCGAGCCGCCGGTCGCGAGCATCGGGTCGACGACCAAAACGTCTCTTTCCTCAATGTCGGGAGGAAGCTTGCAGTAGTATTCGACCGGCTCGAGCGTCTGAGGGTCTCTGTAAAGGCCTATATGCCCCACCTTGGCGGAGGGGATAAGGTTGAGCATTCCGTCGACCATGCCGAGGCCCGCGCGCAGGATGGGGACTATGGCGAGCTTTTTCCCCGCGAGCACTCTTACCTTGGCGTTCGCGACGGGGGTCTTGATCTTGATCTCTTTGGTCTGCAGGTCTCTCGTCGCGTCGTAGCACATGAGCATGGCTATCTCGCCGACTATTTCGCGGAACTCTTTTACTCCCGTCGTCTCCTTACGGAGTATCGAGAGCTTGTGCTGGATAAGCGGATGGTTCAGGATGTGTACTTTTTCGGTATCCATATCTGTCTCTCCTCATCTATCGTCAAGTTTTGATATCAGATCTATTCGCTTTTGATGCCTGCCGCCGTCGAAGGGGGTCTCGATAAATATATCCGCGAGCATGCACCCAAGCCCCTCGCCTACTACCCTTTCGCCTAAGCAGAGTATATTCGCGTTATTGTGGCGGCGCGTCGCCTCAGCCGAAAAGGCGTCGGAAAGAGCCGCGGCGCGAATGCCGCGTATCTTGTTCGCCGCCATCGACATGCCTATTCCCGTGCCGCAGCAGAGTATGCCGAGGTCGCACTCGCCGCCGATAACGGCGCGCGCCGTCTTTTCGGCGTAAACGGGATAGTCGCACGAATCGGCGGTATATGTGCCGAAGTCGACCGTCTCTATTCCCTTTTCCTTCAAGTGAGCTATCAGCGCGTTTTTAAGCTTAAGTCCCGCGTGGTCGCAGCCTAACGCTATTTTCATTTTTTCGTCTCCTTCTTAAGCCGCTCCGCCTGAGAGGGCTTCATGTAAACGGGCGTAAGCTCTTCGGCGCGAACGCGCGGCGCGAAATATGCCGCCCTTGCCGTGCCCGCCGCCGACTGGCACGCGCCCGTATATTTGAGATCGGGGTTTATTTTTAACAGTTCTTCGCTTCCCTCGCCGCAAAGGTATACGTCGCAGCCGTACTCTTTCGCGCGCGCCGCTGTTTCTTCGCCCGAGAGGACGGCTCTTTCGCCCTCCTGCCCTAACTTTCCGTCTTTCGCTTTGAAAAACGCCGCGTAGTATTCGTTTTCTCGCGCGCGGACGGCGGCGCATATGACGCCCGATAAAACGCCCGAGGAATAAGCCGCGCTCGTAAGCGTGTCTACCCCGGCGCACGGCTTCCCTTCGGGGAAAGCGAATCCCTTGACCGCCGCGACGCCTATTCTTATACCGGTAAAAGAGCCGGGGCCGACGGTCGCAGCGAAAAGGTCTATATCCGAAAAGCTAACGCCGTTTTCCGAAAGAAGCGCTTCGCACTCGGGCAGAAGCGTGCGGCTGTGCGAAAGCTCGGAAAGCCTGTCCTTCCGCGCCGTTATAAGCCCGTCGCGCGCGAGCGCGCAGGACACTCTTTTCCCCGTCGTGTCAAGCGAGAGTATCAGCAATTTTAACAGTTATCCTCCTTGAGTTTTCCGAAAGCTTCTCAAAGTATATCCTTACGGCGTTTTCGGGTATCGCCTCTTCTATCCTTTCGCTCCATTCGACGATGATCAGAGCGCCGGAGGAAAGGTAATCCTCCCACCCTATTTCAAAAAGCGCGTCGGCGCCCGAAAGGCGGTACATATCGAAGTGGCATATCCGTCTTTTGCCGTAATACTCGTTGACTATCGTATAGGTGGGCGAGGTCGCCCTCTGCATACACGAAAAGCCCTCGGCGACGCCCGAAACGAACGCCGTTTTGCCCGCGCCGAGGTCCCCGTAAAGCGCCGCGACGCAAACGCCCGAAAAAAGCGGCGAAAGCTCTTTACCAAGGTCGCGCGTCTCCTGCGCGCTGTTCGTCACGAAAACCTTTTCCAACGCGGTTTCACCTCTTCCAAACAGTATACCATAAGATTTAACAATTTAAAAGACTGTTTTCGGAAAAACCGGTCTTTTTCGCAAATTATTTTTGCGAGGGGCGAAGGATAACGAATCTGTAATATCCCAATAGCGAATACAGGATATCCTGCGCGTCCTCTCTGTACGTTTCACTTGTCTGCGCGTCGAATATCCCCACCTTCGTTTTGAGAAGAAGGCGGGGCGCTTCATCCCTGTCCGAGCAGACTATCACGTCGCCCTGCCAGATCTGCCCCGTTAATACGCCGCGCGTTCTCTCGCCCGCGAAAAGGTCGGGGGGCGACACGACGCCGCGCCCGCCGTACATGGTGGGGACTATGTATTTTACGAAGGGCGAGCGCTCGTCGACCGTTTCGTATTCGGGGTTTCTGTGCGGCACGAAAATGCTTTTCAGAACGTCCTCGACGCCCGCGCCGAAAAGCTCGCGGAAGGTATTTTCATCTATATCTTCTCTGTCCCCGGGCTCGCCCTTTCCGATAAATACCACGGGGCTTCTGTGCGGAACGCCGCCTAAGGTCGAGTCGCCGACCCACACCGTTTTGCCCAAAAGGGCGGGGTCGTCCTTTACGCGCACGGTGAAAGAGACGGAGGCGTCCTCGCCGTCTTTTACGTTGAGCGTAAGGCGCACCTTATCCCCGGAAAGAGTTCCGCCCGAAACGTATTCGGTATGTTCCGGGACGCGGTCGAGCACCTCAAGCGACGCGTCCTTTCCCGACTTATTCGCCGCGCGGTAGGTGTAGGTGATAAGCCCGCCGGGCTTTACCGTGCGCCCGTGACCCGCGTCTGACAGCTTTTCGGTATAAATGTTCTTTAAGTTTTTGACGCGGTTTTTCGTCGCCTCGTTTATTTCAAGCTTAAAGAGCTTCGACGGGCGCGCAATGCCGAAAAAGCTCGTCCTTTTGAAAACAAACCTTTTGTGATAGGGGTCGAAAAGGTCGGACACCTTTAAGTTAAAATTGATACTGCCGTCGGGCTCTAAATGCTCTTTTTTCGCTTCATAGTCGTAATTGTCGCCGCCCGGCGCGCTCGAATGTATTATGCGCCCGTTCCCGACGTAGAGCATGGCGTGACCGCCCGTGTCGGTAGGCCCGCGCGTGACTATTATGTCGCCTATTTTAAGGTTTCCCAAAAACTCTCTGTAAACCTCATCCTGCTCCTCCGCCGTCTCCTCACGCGTCGCCCTGTACGACCAGACGAGCATATCGCACGTCTTTAAAAACGCCGTCGTCCACGAAAGAATATTCACGCCGAAGGCGCGAAGATAGCAGTCGTAGGTAAAGCAGGCGCAGTTGGTGTACTGAAGGGCGTCTTCCGTTGCGTCCTCGGGAAAGGCTTCGGCTATTTTGAACCTGTACTCTTTGGGCGTGGTGTCGGACGCTTTTACTAACCGCGTGTCGTCGTACTGGATATTAAAGCCGCGTATGCGGGCGTTTTCGGCGGTGACGACCAGCGCCTCGGTCACGGGGTCGGAAAAAGTCTGATCGGGCGCGGGGGTAAAGTCGTGAAACATTTTACTGTCCTCCTTCGGGGCGCAGTACGGCGAACGCGTGATAGCCGAGGATCCCGTCAAGAAGGTCGGCGGCGACGCCGCGCGTCGTTATTTTTCCGGTCGAAAGGTCTAAAAGCCTTTCTCCCGATACGGCGATATACGCCTTTGCTTTTTCAAAGCTTCTGTCGGGCGAAAGCACGAGAAGGTCGCCCGTCATAAGGCACGAGGGCTTTAAAAGCCTTATCCTGTCGCCCCCGTACACGTCGGGGTCTAAGGCGACGTAATATCCGCCGTAAAGATAGGGCGCGAGCTTTTTATAATAGGGGCTTGCGTGATTTAAGCTCAAGTACTGAGAAGAGCTTCCGTTATACGGGGTATAGAGGGATGCGAGTATCTCGCCCGCGTCGGGGAATGCGTCTTTTACGCCCGCCTTTTCGTAAACCTGCTTTAAAAGCGCGCTGCCGGAAAGCCCGCCCGTAGGCGCTGAGGATACGTCGTCAATGCTTTTTCGCGCGCTTTCGGTAAGCGTCTTTTTAACGTACAGAGGGGGCGCTTTCAAGGGCACGCCGCCCGCGCTCGCCGCGGCGCTTTCGATAACGGAGCCCGACTGCGCGTCGCTTTTTACCCTGACCGTAAGAGGTATCGACACGGTGCATCCCGCGGGCACCTTGACTTTTCCCGTAAAGGCGCCGTCTTTTAAGTTCCCGCCCGAAACGTAAGTCACGCCCCGCGGCATGGAATCCTTTATCTCGACCTCGATATCCTTTTCCTCGATATTCGAGAGCTTTACCGTGTAGGTAACTTCATCGCCCGGGTTTACCGTGTTGCCCACGGGCACCGAGCTTATCTTCCTCGCGACGATCCCCTGAAGGTTTTTAACGCGGGCTCGCGTCTTTTCGGGCACGCCGCCCGTGTAGATATTGAGCGGCCTTACAATGCCGTAAGATACGCAGGAAAAGAAGTACGCCGAGGAGCTTTTATTGTCGAAAAAGTCGTTTACGCTGTCATAACATATACTGCCGGAGCCCTCCGACCTTTCCCTCTTGCCCTCGTAATCGTAGTTGCCGCCGCCCGGCGCGCGGCTGTGGATATACATGCCGTCGCCGACGTAGAGCATGGCGTGGCCGTTCTGATTGCCGTTATATCTTCGGACTATTATGTCGCCCGGGACAAGCTCTTTTAAGAATTTGTCCTTTATTTCGTTCTGCGTTTTCGCGTCTTCGTTCCCCGTCGGGTAATACCTGAAAACGAGTTCCTTTTCGCTCGCGTCGATAAGCTGATAGGTCGCCCAGTACTTTATATCGAAGTCGAGCGCGTTTAAATATACGTCGTAAGTGAACGCCGCGCAGTTGGTATATCCCTCGCTTTGTTCGGTGTAATCCTCGGGCGAGCGCGTCGCCTTCTGCCAGCGGTAATTCGCGCCCGCCTCCGACCCCTTTATAAGCCGCGTGTCGTCGTACTGGATAAAGCTGCCGCGCGAAAGATAGGCTTCGGCGGTGACAATAAGCGCTTCCTGCAGGGCGTTTGCGTACTTTTTATGCGAGAAGGTCGAAGGGTCGTTTCTTATATCGTAGGAATTGCTCGTGACCTCGTAATACTCCGTTTTCCGCGGCTTAGCCGCCTCCGTCGCCGCGTACGACGGCACGCCCGCGCTCTGCGTTTTCTTGGAGCCGGAGGAAAGCGCGCCGCCGGCGACCCCTTCGGGCCTTATCACGGCGAAGGCGTAACAGCCGAGCGCGCCCTCTAAAAGCGTTTCGGACTCGACCTCGGAAAGGGTCTTTCTTTCGGCAAGGTCGAAAAGCTTTCCGTTTGACAGCGCAACGTAAAAGCCCGTTTTATTAAAGGCGCGGTCCTCGGACATAACGACGAGGTCGCCCGGGATAAGGCATGAGCTTTTTAAAAGCCTTATCCTGTCGCCGCCGAACGCCTCGGGATCAAGCGCGACGTACCAGCCGCCGTAAAGATAAGGCGCGACCTTTTTGCCGAGGTCGGACGAGATATCAAAGCTTAAATACTCGTTCGTCGTTTTGTATCTGTCGAAAAGGGTGCCGAATATTTTGGGCTCGGAAAGTCCGCCGACCTGCTCGGCGCCCGCCTGCCCGTAAATATAATCCAAAAGCTCAAGCTGCGTCATCTCTTCGTCGGGGAAGGATCCCGCCGCGGCGTCTATCGCCGTCTGCTGCTCCGCCGTCAGCGTTTTGCGGACGTAAAGATCGGGCGCGTAAAGCTCTATCCCGCCCGCTATCGCGGGGGCGCTTTTTATTACCGTGCCCGAGGGGGTATCCTCCGCGACGCGCGCGGTTATCGCTATCGAAAGGGTCTTTCCCGCGGGGACGGTCACCTTCGAATAAAAGCCGTCGCCCACTCTTTCGCCGCCCGAGATATACTCGAGCCCTTCGGGAAGGCTGTCCTCGACCTCTATCTCTTTATCCGTATCCTCGATGTTTGAAAGCTTTACCGTGTACGTAACTTCGTCGCCCGGGTTTACCGTATGCCCGACGGGCACCGAGCTTATCTTGCTCGCGACCACGCCCTGCATGTCAGATACGCGCATGCGCGTCCTGTCGGGTATCCTGCCGTCGAAGAGGTTTAAGGGGCGCACTATGCCGTAAGCCGCGCAGTTAAAGAAATACCCCTTCTGCGAGCGGTCGAAAAGCGTGCTTATATTCCAGCTGCATATGCTTCCCTGCACCTCGGCCTTCTCGGTCTTTTTCGTGTAGTTATACGAGCCGCCGCCCGGCAGCGTGCTGTGAATATACGTGTTGTCGCCGACGTAGAGCATGGCGTGGCCGCTCTCGCTGTCCTTATACCGGCGGACTATGATATCGCCCGGCTGAAGCTCTTTTAAAAAGCTTTCTTTAACTTCCTTTTCGGTCTCCGCGCTTTCCGCGCCCGTCGGGTAATAGCAGAAGACGAGCTCGTCGTAATCGGCGGCTATAAGCTGAGAGGTCGCCCAGTGCTTTATGTCGAAATCGAGCGCGTTTAAATAGACGTCGTAGCAGAACGCCGCGCAGTTTGTATAGCCCGTATTCTGCTCGGTATAATCCTCGGGCGCGCGAACGCCCTTCTGCCAACGGTAGGTCGTGCCCGCGCCGGTGCCCTTTACGAGCTTTGAGTCGTCGTACTGGATATATCTGCCGCGCGCGAGATACGACTCGGCGGTGACGACGACCGCCTCCTGAAGCGGGTCGTCAAACTGCCTGTGTGAAAAGGTGCCCGATATCGTTCGTATCCCGTCGGGGTTGTCGGTTATCTCGTATTCCTGCGCGTTGCCCGGCGCTTCCGCCTCTTTTTCTCCCGCGGGAGCCGACGCTTGCGCCTCGGAGGAGGGCGCGGCGGGCGCCTTTTCGCCGCACGCCGAAAAAG
>JAFSVO010000094.1 GCA_017444965.1 Clostridia bacterium
ACATCATTAGCCGCCTTTGGCGGCGGCATCATTTTTGGCTGTTTTATTTTTGTAAAACATAATTCTCAATCATATTGAATTTATGTCTGCAGTCTCGATTTACGTCATTTTTGCTTTAGAGTTGTTTGGTTTGTTAATTTTATGAAATAGCACGCGAAAGCGTGCTTTTTTCAATGATGTTTGCCCTGCGGGCAAATGATGTTGCCTGCGGCAATGATGTGCGCTGACGCGCATGATGTGTCCTGCGGGACGTTGAGGCAAACATCGCATCATTGATCGCGCAGCGATCTGCATCATTTCGGCGAAGCCGATACATCATTAGCCGCCTTTGGCGGCGGCATCATTGACTTTTATTTTCAAGCATTATATAATTCAACAAAAAGGAGCAAATGACGATGAAAGATAACAAACTTGCCGATATCTCTATGGCATTCTCTGTTCAAATAATAAACCTCGTCAAAGACTTGAAAATTAAGCACGAATCAGTTATTTCAAATCAAATCGGCAGAAGCGGAACGTCAATTGGCGCCAATATTTACGAAGCAAACTATGCACAAGGCAAAAATGACTTCATCTCAAAACTTGAAATCGCCCTAAAGGAAGCGAACGAAACAGGTTACTGGCTCGAGCTTTTATATAAAACTAACTACATAAACGAGGTGACTTATAAATCTCTGAACGATCAATGCACGTCGATGCGTGTGTTACTTATCGCATCATGCCGGACTGCAAAGAAAAACGCTTCAACAAATCGATGAATCAAACGTTGCGGAGAAAAAGTTATGAAAAATAAGGCAATAGTCTTACTCGTTTTTTTGATGATAGTAGTAATACTCTCTTCATGTGCAGCGTCATTTCCGAAAAAAGAGAGTATTGTGACGTTATCAAGTGAACAAGCGACAAAAGTTCTGAAAGACAAGACGGAGAAGGAAATAAACGATAATTGGGGGAAACCCGACGGTATGCTTTCAGGTTTTTACGGTAACATATACGACTATAACGAC
Source organism: Clostridia bacterium (assembly GCA_017444965.1). Classification (GTDB taxonomy): domain Bacteria; phylum Bacillota; class Clostridia; order Oscillospirales; family Butyricicoccaceae; genus RGIG3513. The sequence goes on from JAFSVO010000094.1 coordinate 1,005, forward strand.
AAGAGTATCGTGATTTATTATGACACTGACAGTATAGTTACAAACGTTCTGGTTTCCGACAAGCGAAATTAGTTTTTTGATTTCAGCTTGTCGGGACAAATGAGTTGATATTTTGGGTTAAGTCGTCTGTTAAACAAAAAGCACGCGAAAGCGTGCTTTTTTCAACTAAACCCACCCTGTCGGGTGGGTGAAATCGCCTTCAGCGATGAAATTGCCCTGCGGGCAGTGAAATCCGCCTCGACGGCGGATGGGTGGATTTAATTTCACCGAGCGTGAAACGCTCGATTTCATCTGAGGGCTTTGCACGAAGATTTCACCGCGGCTTTGCCGCGATTTCATTATACCGTGTAAAAATACATTTCCTTGACTCGGTTTTTAAAACAATATATAATCAAAACGTAAATTAATTTTAATATATGAAAAACGAATTTATCCTTATCCATTCCGCAAAGACGTTTTGAAAGGAGAATCGACATGACCGAAAGAACGGCGACGACAGAGGCGAAAAAGCCGGCGCGCGCGAAAAAGTTCCTTTTCACGCTTATACTGTGCGTTCTTACGGCGGCGCTCGCGCTTCCCGCTTTCGCGTACAACAACCCTATTCCGCTGACCGACTTAAGCAGAAAAGAGTTTTCCGCCGGCGATCCTTTCGTTATGAAATACAACGGCGTCTATTACTGCTACGTTTCGGGCGGGAACAGCTTCCGCTCGACCGACCTTTTAAGGTGGACGTACGTCGGGAACGTCTTTCAGGGCGACCATTCCCACAATCTCTACGCGCCCGAGGTGTTTTATTGGAACGGCGCCTTCTACTGTATCTCATGCCCCGACGGGACCACGAATTACCGCTTTAAAAGCGACAGCCCCGAAGGGCCCTTTACCGCCGTCAGCGGCGACCTCGGCGGCGGCATAGACGGCTCGCTTTTCCGCGACGACGACGGCGCGATATATTTCACCCACGCCGCGTTTAACGGCATAGCCCTCTACCGTATGGAAACGCCCGAATCCGAAATGGTCCCCCTCGGGAAGATCCCGGTCAGCGTATCGGGGATGTGGACGGAAGGCCCCGGCATTTTTAAGCGTAACGGGAAATATTACATGACCTTTTGCGGCAACGACGTGCTCGATCCCTCCTACCGCTCGGAGTACGCCGTGTCCGACCGCGTCGATTCGGGCTGGAAAGAGCCAGAGCAGAACGTTCTGCTCCTTTCGACCGACGGCGCCCTTACGGGGCTCGGGCACAACAGCGTCGTTATAGGGCCCGACCTCGACACTTATTATATAGTCTATCATAACCGTTACCCCGACTACTCGAAAGACATAGACCGCGCCATGAACATTCAGCCGATACTCTGGAGCGGCGACAGACCCGTAGTCGCGTCGGGCGAGGTCAGCGGGACCGATCCCGCGCTGCCTGCCGAAGAATACAGACCCGAAAACGGGACCGAGCCCCTTTCCGGGCAAAAGCTGCTTGAAACGCCGACCGAAGATATTTTCACGGCGGAATTCAATCTTGTCCCCGCCGTGACGGACGTTCTTTTCGGATATATCGACGAGCGGAACTTCTGCGCCCTGCGCTTTGAAAACAATACCGCGGTGCTTGAGACCGTGACCGACGGAAACGCGGTTGAGACCCGCGCGGACGTCCCGAAAAACACCGACTTAAACGTCCTGCAGTGCGTCGGCGTCCGTCAGAGCGAAAGCGCGCTCAGCGTCACGCTCGCGGGGGGAACGCTTTTTGAAACGACCCCGTCGGCCCGGGGCGGGAAGATAGGCTACCGCGCCCAAAAGGGGACCGTCGGCTACACGGCGTTTTCGGGGACGGTACTCGGTAACCGTGACAATGAATCGGTAAAATACGCAAATCACACCTATCCCGCGACCCTTTTCAACGAGGCGGTCGGCGGAAAGACGGTCTCCGCGAAAGAGCCGGGCAACGCGCTTCTGCTCGCGGAGGGCGAAAAGGCGACCTACGCTTTAAGCTCTTTTTACGGCGAAGCGACGCTGACGCTGCGCGGAAAGGCGACCGAAAACACTCGCCTTAACGTGTATATTGACGGCGACGTTCTGTACGGAAAGGTCGCCTTCGCGGAAAGCGGCGGCTACCGCACGGAAATTCTTCGCCATATCCCGATGCTGAAAGGCGGGGAGCATAATATCACCGTTGAGGTCTTAAGCGGCAGCTTTGAGTTTTATGAGTTCGCCACCTGCAGAGAAGACGAGCTTATGGAAAACAGCTATAATATGGATCGCAGCATCCCTTCCATGGGTCAAAGGGAAGGCGAAGGCGAATATATTGACGGCGAATTCGCGCTGACCGCGAAGGAAAGCTTACACGGCGACTGCTTCGGCAAAACCATCCTCGGCTTTTTAGGCAGCACCGATTATTCGGTCGAAGCCCGGGTGCGGCTGGAGAGCATTGAAAATGGCGCCGAAGCGGGTCTCTTCGTCCGCTCGGTAAACGAGACGAACGGAAAGGCGTCGGGCTTCTCCTTCCGCCGTAAATGGTATCAGAGGTGCTATTACGCCTGCTTAAAGAGCGGCGCCGTCTGCCTGTACCGGCAGGATTACGGCGAAAAGCTGCTCGCCGAATATCCCACCGCCGCAGATATGACCGAGCCGCACATGCTTAAGGTGATCGCGCAGGGGTGCGACCTGACCGTTTTGTTCGACGGCGAAGAGGTCATCCGCTATACCGACGAGTATTATCCCTTCCCCTACGGACGGTACGGCTTTAAGGCGGCGAACGGCAAAGCGTATTACGACGATCTGACGGTCGAGGAGGTCGCGTGGGAGTTCGCGGCGCAGGAAACCGGGGAAGAGACGGCTGACCCAAACGGCGACGCCACCGCCCCCGCCCCCGCGCTTTTGTGGGTAATTATCCCGGCGGCAGCGGTCGTTTTGATAATATTACTTGTCCTGTTCGTTTTCAAACGCAAAAAGGGCGCGCCGGGCGGCGCGGAGCCGGAAAATAAAAAGGAGTAAAATATGCCTTTACAGCTTATTAGAGACGACATAACGCGGGTGCGCTGCGACGCTGTAGTCAACGCCGCCAACAATTCCCTTCTGGGCGGCGGCGGAGTCGACGGCGCGATACACCGCGCGGCGGGGCCCGAGCTTCTCGCCGAGTGCAGAACGCTCGGCGGGTGCGACACGGGCGACGCCAAAATAACGCGCGGCTATAAACTGCCCGCGAAATACGTGATACATACCGTAGGCCCCGTCTGGTACGGCGGAAAGAACGGCGAAGAAGAGCTTCTGCGTTCGTGCTACAGGCGCTCGCTTGCCCTCGCGAAAGAATATAACTGCGAAAGCGTCGCTTTCCCCCTTATTTCCGCGGGCGTTTACGGCTACCCCAAAGATAAGGCGATTTCCGTCGCGGAGGATGAGATAACCTCTTTTCTTTCGGACAACGATATGCTCGTTGATATCGTTATTTTCGACAAGTCGGCGTTTAGAATAAGTGAAAAGCTTTACGGCGATATCGCGGCGTTTATCGACGATAAATACGTCTCGGAGCATGAAATGACCGATTCGCGCCGCGTGCCGGAAATGCTTTCCGAAAAGATACAAAACCCCTGTTTTCGTAAGGGCGCCGGGCGGAGCCCGCGCCCCTGCGCAGACCTCGCGGCGGCAGCGGAGTCGCTTGACGAGGCGCTGAGTTCCCTTGACGAGAGTTTTTCGGAAATGCTTCTGCGCAAGATAGACGAAAAGGGAA
>JAFSVO010000010.1 GCA_017444965.1 Clostridia bacterium
CCCGCGTTTACTTATAAAAGAAAACGGCAAAGGGTCAAAAAACGGTAAGCAGAGGAATTACGCTCCTCTGCTTTTTGCTTTTGCACTTTTTAAATCGAAAAAAACGCCTAAAAGCCGCGAAAATCGGAAAATTCGGGCAAAAAACCGTTTTTAGTTAATTTTGAAAAACGAACGTGTTACAGTATGATTTACAAAAATTTTATCCGAAAACCCTTAATTTAGTTACGCAAACAGGGGGTCGTGTGTTATAATATACCACAGTTACTCAAGAGACAGACGCGGCGCTTTTATGCACCGAATGAGGTACCCCCTTCCGGATAAAATTAAAGAAAAAGTATTGTGTAAAAATGTCCTTCGCGCCTGCGCGCGGGGCAGAGATCCCGGAAAAAGCCCCGAGGAGCGGGGCGAGAGTTTAACGAAGGAGGAACCTGTCATGAGTAACTATGGATCCCGCACGCCCTTTGACGACCCCGAGCTTTCCGCGGCCGATTACGTTTTGACCATGTTCGAGTGCACCGACGCCAAGGGCGTTCTTTACATGCCGACCTCGCCGGGCATAGAGGACGATCTCGAGAGCGAGTGGTGCCGCAGGCTCAGGCTTTCGTTCAGCGAGAAGAAGGCGCAAGCCGCGGCGGACTGGGCGGATGAAGCCGTCATTTACTGCAAAGAGGCGGGGGAGAAGCTCGGCGGCTTCAGGGCGACCGAGCGCGAGGCGAAGGCGGCTTTGAGCCGCGGCGCCTACGCCTTCTGGAAGAAGTATCTCGCGCCGATGCGCGCGGAGAGGCACGCGTGGGCGACCTGCCCCGATATCTTCGACGATATTTACTATTCGCGTTACGTTTCCTGCGGCGAGAAGCTGCTCGCGGGCGGAACTCTCACCGACGAAGAGCTTGACGCCGTCCGCTCGTTTACGCGCGACGAAACGCGCGAGGACGCGCGTAAAATATCTTTGTGGTTTTCCGATATGCTCGGGGAATGCAGAGCGCGCGTCGGCGCGGGGCTTTTCCCGCGGGAGCTCATGAATTGCGCGAGAACGCTCGCAGGCCTTCGGGAGGGCGTGGACAGGGCGAGCACCGAGAGAGAGCTTGCCGCCGTCTACGTCATGCACAAGTACGGCAGAAAGTACGAAAAGCGCCCTAAAAGCGAGCTTCTGGCGGTCGATTACGACGAGATCGCCGACAGCTTCTACCGCCCCGTCAAGAACAAGAACGGCGCGAAGAGCCTCGCCCCGCTTTACGTTTACCTTATACTTAAGGAGGGATCACGTTACGACCGCCCTTTAAAGCAGAAGACTATATGCGACGAACTCAATTTTTCTTACGGGATATCCATAGAGAGAAAGGCGGTCGCCCGCATTATAAACGCCCTCTGCGAGCAGGACCTCGGCGTGGTCAAGACCCCGGAAGGAGTGTATATTGATTAGGCGAGGCTTCGCCTCGCGTGAAATACGCCGCCAAGAGGCGGCGTGTGAAATACCGCTTCGCGGCGTGAAATGATTTGCCTTGCGGCAAATCGTGAAATACAAGCCTTCGGCTTGCGTTAAGGTGTGCGCGAAGCGCACAAAAATAACAGGCGCACCGCTTTAGGCGGTGCGCTTTATGATTTTATGCGGCAAAGCCGCATACCGCCGCCGACTCTGTTTTTGTATCTTTATGGAAAATTGCGTTTATGCTTGACAATGTAAACTAAAACGCATATAATATGATTGAAATATGAAAGGAGATATTATTATGACAGTACCTACTCAGGTCCGTATAGACGCAGATATCAAAAAAGAGGCGACCGACCTTTTTGAACGGTTAGGGCTCGATATGTCGGGAGCCGTCAACTTGTTCCTTCACCAGTGCGTTCTGCGCGGCGGTATCCCCTTCGCCGTTGAAATGCCGAAATACTCTCAAAAGACCCTCGAGGCGTTTGCCGAGGCAAGACGCGTATCGAGGGACCCCGACGCCCCGGGATTTACCGACATGGAAGAGCTTAAGGAGGCGCTTAGAAGCTGATGTACGTTGTCAAATACACGTCGGCTTTGGCAAGACAGGGGACGGATCCCTGTCTTGCGTGAAATACGCGGCAAGCCGCGTGTGAAATACCGCTTCGCGGTGTGTAATAATTTGCTTCGCAAATCGTGAAATACCGAACTGCGTTCGGCGTGAAGGTGTGCGCCTGCGGCGCACTTATCAATAGGCGCGGCTACGCCGCGCTTTTACGGGAGAAAACGATGAAAAAGCCATTCAAATTTAACATCGACCCTAAAACGCTGCTCGTCGACCTTTTGTTTGACGTTATCGGCAGCATACTTTACGCCGCGGGCGTTTACAATTTCGCTTACGTATCGGACTTTGCGCCGGGCGGGGTCACCGGTCTTGCCGTTTTGCTCAACACGCTTACGAAAGGGCTTCCTTTCCTTCCGGGCGGCGTTCCGATAGGCGCGGCGATGATAATCATAAATATCCCGATAATACTGTTCTGCTTTAAAGCTCTGGGTCTTGATTATTTTCTCAGGTCCGCAAAGACGATACTTATATCATCCTTCGTTCTCGACTGCGTGGCGCCGCATTTATGGCTTTATAAGGGCGAACCGATGCTCGCGGCGATATTCGGCGGCATACTTGCCGGCGCCGGGCTCGCGCTCATCTATATGCGCCTTTCGTCTACGGGCGGCTCGGATTTCATAATAATCGCCATTCAGAAAAAGCGCCCGCATTTGTCGCTCGGGCTCGTTTCGCTGTTTGTAGACGGGGTCGTTATCCTGCTCGTCGGCGTAGTTTACGGCACGGTCGACGCGGCGCTTTACGGGCTTCTTATGACGCTGACTTACAGCGTTATCATAGATAAAATAACCCTCGGCAACAGTTCGAGAAAGCTCGTTACGGCGGTGACCGAAAAAAGCGGCGAGATCACGGAACGGATAATGGGCGAAATAGAGCGCGGCGTTACCGTTATGAAGGGCAAGGGCGCTTACACCGGCGACGAAAAGGACGTTTTGCTGTGCGCCTGCTCAAAGGTCGAGGTTTTCGGGATAAAAAGGATAATATTTGAAACCGATAAGGACGCGTTCGTTATGATAAGCACGATAGATCAGACCTACGGCGAGGGCTTTAAAAGCGAGACGGAAACGTAAGGCGTAAGGCGCGTAAGACAGGGGAAAGAGCCCCGGCTTACAGCTAAATTCGCGCTATGCGCGAGCTAAATTGCTTCGCAGCTAAATTTGACTTCGTCAAGCTAAATTCGGCTTTGCCGAGCTTTACGCGAATTTAATTTAGCTGCGGGCAAAGCCCGCAATTTAGCTGAAGCCGTAAGGGTTCAATTTAGCTGTGAGCGCAGCTCACAATTTAGCTTTTCGTGCAAGGCTTTGCTTTGCGGTTCAAGGTGATACTTAAGACAGGGGACGGTTCCCTGTCTTGCATGAATTGCGGACTTCGTCCGCATGAATTGAACGGCAGAGCCGTTCGTTAAGGTGCGCGCATAGCGCGCTTATTGATAAATGCGCCTGCGGCGCATACCTTAATTGTTCGCGTAAGCGGACACATCGTTTTTCGGCGAAAGCCGAAAACATCGTTGCAAAGCACATCGTTTGCCGAAGGCAACATCGTTTTTAAGCGCCCGAAGGGCGCAATTAAGGGTGTTTTAAATGGAAGAAAAACTCAAAAAAATAATATCCTCCGTTCCCGCGTTTGACGCTGCCGCGGCGGGGATCGCCTACGCGCGGGAGGCCTCGCTTGCGAAGCCGCCGCGCAGCCTGGGCGTTTTAGAGGACCTCGCGGTAAAGCTCGCGGGGATGACCGGGCGCGCGCTGCCCGAAATAAAGAGCGGGCGGGTGCTCGTCTTCGCAGCCGACAACGGGGTCGTTTCAAAGGGCGTTTCCTCGGCGCCCCAAAGCGTGACCGCGGCTCAAACCGTAAACCTTACGCGGGGGCTTACGGGCGCGTCGGCAATAGCGCGCGCGCGCGGGTACGCGCTTACCGTCTGCGACGTGGGCGTCTGCGCCGACCTCTCGCGCTTTCCCGAAATAATAAATAAAAAGACGGCGTTCGGCGCGCGTGATATCACAGAGGGCGCCGCCATGACGCGCGAAGAGTGTATAAAAACCATTATTTCCGGCTTTGAACTCGCCGCCTCTCAAACCGAAGACGTTCTGGGGATAGGCGAAATGGGCATAGGCAACACGACCACGTCGGCGGCCGTTTTGTCGGCGCTCTGCGGCGTTTCCCCCGAAAGCGTCACGGGGCGCGGCGGCGGGCTTACCGACGAGGGGCTTTCAAGAAAAATAAGCGCGATAAAGGCGGCGCTTGAGGTAAACTCGCCCGACGGGCGCGACCCTGTTGACGTGCTCTCAAAGGTCGGCGGCTTCGATATTGCCGCCATGTGCGGCGCCTATCTCGGCACAGCAAGCATCCGCCGCCCCGCGGTCATAGACGGCTTTATCTCCGCCGTCGCCGCCCTCTGCGCCGCGCGGCTCTGCCCGGGTGTGAGCGACTATCTGATCTGCAGCCACCGCTCGGTTGAGCCGGGGTACGACCTGTGCGTTCGCGAGCTTGGCGCAAGACCCCTTTTCGACCTTGAAATGCGCCTCGGCGAGGGGAGCGGCTGCCCCATAGCTTTTGATATCTTAAAAGCCGCCTGCGCCGCGCATAACGGCATGGCGACCTTTACGGATGCGAAAATAGACGACTCCTACCTCGCCCCCATCCGCGCAGAAAGCGCGCGGGTCATACTCGTTTCGGGCGAAAACGGAAGCGGCAAAAGCCGCTTCGCCGAAGGGCTTTTTGAAAAGATACCGGGCAAAAAGTATTACCTTGCCACCATGCGCAGCGTAACGCCGGAAAACGAAAAGCGCATAAAAAAGCATATCGCCGCGCGCGCGCATATAGGCTTTGAAACAGTGGAAGCGCCCTTGAGCGTGTCCGACGCGGGTATACAGCCCGGCGCTGCCGTGCTTTTGGAGGACGCGTCAAACCTGCTTGCCAACTGCGTTTTTGAAAAGGGGCTTTCGGATAGCGAAGTGTTTGAAGATATAAAACGGCTATCCGACAAGTGCCGCCTGCTCGTCATAGTTACGATATCGGGGCTGGAGCCGCAGGGGAAAGACGCCGCGACCGACGGATATATAAGGGCGCTGTCAGGTTTAAACGCGCGCATATCCTACCTTGCCGACGCGTGCGTTAATATGCAAAACGGCGCGCCTTGCGTTACAAAGGGGGAAATATGAGCCTTTTAAAAGCCTTTTTTATCGCGATATCTACCTATACCGCGCTTCCCGCGCCGGTTTTTAAGTGGGACGGGCGCGGCGCCGCGTATTCCATGTGCTTTTTCCCCTTCGCGGGCGTCCTGCTCGCGGCGCTGTGGTACGGGCTTTACGCGCTCTGCGGCTGCCTTGACCTGTCGCCCTTTATTTTCGCCTGCCTCGCCGTCTGCCTGCCCCTATTATTTACGGGCGGCATCCACGCCGACGGGTATATGGACACGGTCGACGCACTTTCCTCTCACGCGCCGCGCGAAAGAAAGCTCGAGATATTAAAAGACTCGCACGCGGGCGCCTTCGCGATCATTTATCTTGCGGTATATATCCTTTTGCAGGCGGCGGCCTTTTACGGGCTTTATGAAAAGGGCGGGGCGGCGGGCTTTTTCCCCGTCTTCGTCCTCTCCCGCGCGCTTTCGGGCGTACTTGCGCTTAATATGAAAAACGCGCGTGGCAGCGGGATGCTTTGGTCGCTGCTGTCGGGCGCGTCGCGCGGGGTCTGTACCGCGGTTTGCGCTCTGTGGGGCGCGGCGGCGCTTACGGCGCTGTACTTTTTCGCGGGCGCTGTTTCGGCGTGCGTAGTTTTCGCCGTCTGCGCTTTGTGGACGATTGCTTATATAATAACGGCGAATAAAAGCTTCGGCGGCGCGACGGGCGACACGGCGGGCTTTTACCTGCAGACGCTCGAGCTTTTGTGCGCGACAGGGCTTTTCGCGGGGGCGCTTTTATGAAGGATATAATTTTCATAAGGCACGGCGCGACGGCGGGCAATCTTGAAAAAAGATACGTCGGGCGCACCGACGAGCCGCTTTGCGAAGAGGGGAGAGCGCGGGCGCGCGCCCTTTCGGAACGGCTTGAGACGGCGCCAGATATAATTTTCGTAAGCCCCTGTTTACGCGCGCGCGAGACCGCCGAAATTCTTTTCCCGAACACGTATCATACGGTCGTTTCAGACCTGCGCGAAGCCGATTTCGGCGACTTTGAGTATAAAACGGCCTCCGAGCTTGAGCGGGACCCCGCTTACCGCGCGTGGGTCGACGGCGGCTGTCTCGGCGATATTCCGGGCGGCGAGAGCGTGCGCGGGTTTAAGGCGCGGTGCGCCGCGGCTTTTAAAGAGGCGCTCGAAACCGTTCCCGCCGGTAAAACCGCCGCGTTCGTCACCCACGGGGGCGTGATAATGGCTGTGCTTGAAGCGCTTTCGACCGACCGCCGCGGCTTTTACGAATACTACCTCCCCAACGCCGCCGCCTTACTCTGCCGCTTCGAAAACGGTAAGCTCATTATTCGGAATAAAATTTAAAATAACAAATCGGACGTTTAACACGTCCCCTGATTGAAAGGCGCGGCTTTCAGCCGCGCCCTGTTTATTTAATGCGGCTTTGCCGCATACCTTAACCGTGAACGCAGTTCACGATTTCATCGCCGCAGGCGATTTCATAAACGGCTTTCAGCCGTTTATTTCACATTTTGCCGCAGGCAAAATATTTCACTGCGGCGCGGCGGGCTTTGTGCGACTATAAAAGCTTAATCTTTAAACGAGCTCATTACGTCGATTTCAAAGTTTTCGCCGCTCTTGCCTCCGCCGTGAGCGTCGTACCAGCGGTTATTCTTCATATATATCGCCGTGATGTCGTTTTCGGGGTCTACCCAGAAATGGGTGCCGTAG
>JAFSVO010000095.1 GCA_017444965.1 Clostridia bacterium
CGCGATCCGGCCCGTTGGTCAAGCGGTTAAGACGGCGGCCTCTCACGCCGCAAACATGGGTTCGATTCCCGTACGGGTCACCATTTTGCTCTTTGCGGCAAAACAGTAGGTGTTGATTACGGTGAGGGTCCACCCGTTCCCATTTCGAACACGGTAGTTAAGCTCACTTGTGCCGACGATACTTGACTGGCGACGGTCCGGGAAAATAGGTAACGCCTACACACGAAAAGACGGCTGATTTTAAAGCCGTCTTTTTTGTTGCTTTTATTTAATCTTTGTCATATAATGACACTTGGTGATAGCATTGGTAACAGTAATAGCTTTTTTACTATTTTTTGCCGCCGTCGCCGTGTGCATCGTATTCGGCTTTAATATGCTCTTCGCCGTCATTTTCGGAGCGCTTTGCTTTATGACGGCAGCTTTGCTGCACCGTTTCGCGCTTTCCGATATATTAAGGATGATGCTGAAGGGCGGGAAGACTGCCGTCGGCGTCGTTATAAACCTTGTTTTTATCGGCGTTCTGACTGGGCTTTGGCGCTCGTCGGGCACGATAGCCTTTTTCGTCTACTACGGCATTAAAATAATACCGCCGAACTTCTTTTTGACCTTCGCATTTTTGATCCCCGCCTTTATTTCATATATGATAGGCACCTGCTACGGCACGACCGGAACGATAGGGATAGTTCTTCTGGTATTGGGCACGGCGGGCGGCGTTCCGCCGACTCTTATCTGCGGCGCGGTAGTATCCGGCGCCTATTTCGGCGACAGATGCGCGCTTACCGCGGGCAACGCAAACCTTGTCGCGGCGACGACCGGCACGAACGTGTCCCAAAACCTTAAGTATATGCTCAAAGAAGCCGCGATACCGACCCTTTTGACGGCGCTCTTCTTTACGCTTTTGTCAATAAATAATCCCGCGTCGGCTTTTTCCGACGAGATACTTTCAAACGTAAAAAGCGCCTTTAATATAAACCTTTGGCTCGTTATCCCGGCGCTCTTCATCCTCGTTTTGCCCGTATTGAGAGTGTCCGTCAAAAAGGCGATGGGCGCGAGCATCGCGGCGGCTTTTCTCGTTTCGGTGTTCGTTCAGAAAATGAGCCTTACAGACGCTTTGAAAACGGCGCTTTTCGGCTTTAAACCCGGGTCGACCGACGGGTTTATCCGCCTTTTCGCGGGCGGCGGGCTTTTGTCGATGGTAACGGTAATGCTGCTCGTTTTCATAAGCTCGACCTATTCGGGCATTTTCAACGGAACGAGGATGCTCGACTCGGTAGAAGAGCTTTTGGAAAAGGTAGCTTGTAAAATAGGCGTTTTCCCGACGACGCTCGTCTCCGCCGTTTTCGCGAATTTCGCCGCCTGCAGCCAGACGCTCGCGGTAATACTTCAGACTCAGCTTTTAGGCCCCGTTTACAGAAAAAGAAAGATAAGCAATACCCGCTTCGCGCTCGACGTCGCCAACACGACGTCTATAGTCGCGGGTCTCGTGCCGTGGAGCATATCATTCACGGTCCCCGTCGTCGGTATGTTAGGCGGCACCGTCGCCGTGATCCCGTATCTTGCGTTTCTGTATATAACTCCTTTATGGGCTCTCGGCAGATATTTTGTGAAAAAGAAGGAATACGCGGAAAAGTAAAAAACGGGCGGCGCATGTCTTTGCGCCGCCCGAAAAATATATAGATCAAGTGTCAAGCGCCTCGTATATCTCCAAAAGCTGCGTTTCAAGCGTATCTTTCCTGGGCAGAAGCTCGCCGAGCTTTATATAATCCGAAACGCTCGCTTCAATTTCGGCTGACACTTCCGAAAGCTCTTTTTCAAGAAGGGCTTTTTTTGCGTTAAGCTGTCTTATTTCTTTTTGCGAAAGCTTTCCGCGCGGGGCGTCCCCGGCGGCGCGCTCCGGCGCGGGCTTTTTTTCTTTCGGCTGCTTCGGCATCGCCGCGCCCTTCAGCTCTTCCTGCCTTTTAAGATATTCGCGGTAGGCTTCCCAGCCGCCGTCAAAATCGAATATCTTTCCGTCTTCGAACTGCCATATCCTCGTCGCGAAGCGGTCAATAAAGTATCTGTCATGCGACACGAATATAAGCGTTTCCGAAAAGTCGTCTATCGCGTCCTCTACCCACGAGCGCGACATAAGGTCTAAATGGTTCGTCGGCTCGTCGAGAAAGAGGGTATTTACGCTTTTTCCCATAAACAGGCAGAGCTTTAACCGCGTCTTTTCGCCGCCCGAAAGGGAAGACACCGTCTTAAACACATCTTCGCCGCGGAAGCCGAAAACGGCGAGCCGGTCGCGCGCCTCCTGAGTCGTGCATCCCGTCTCGAAAAGCACCGTGTCAAGCACGTTCCTCTGCGGCGCGGCAAAAGACACGACCTGCGGCAGATACCCCTTTTTGACGCCCGCGCCCTCGTAAACGTACCCTTTAAGCGGCGGCTTTTCGCCCGTAAGCGTCTCGAGCAGGGTCGTCTTTCCGCACCCGTTCGCGCCTATAACGGCTATACGCTCGCCTCTGAGCACCTGCGCCGTAAAATCCGAAAGCAAAAGGCTGCCGTACCCTATCGAAAGGCCGCAAAGCGTCAGCACCTCGTCGCCCGAGCGCGCGGCGGTAGTAAAGCCGGCGTTTATCTTTCGCTCTCTTTTTATCGTGCGTATGCGTTCCATTCGCTCTATCCGCTTTTGAATGGCGAACGCCTTTTTCATAACCCGCTTGTTGCCGCGCCCCCATATCTTCATGCGCTCGGACGCCGCCACAAGCCGCGATATCTCCTTTTCCTGCCGCGCCGCGGCTTTTTCCAAAAGCTCCTGCTGTTCGCTCCGCTTTTCGGCAAAATAGGAATAATTGCCGGGGTAGGAGACGATCTTATTATCGTACAGCTCAAGCGTGCGCGTCGTCACCTTATCGAGAAAATACCTGTCGTGCGACACTATAAGGACGGCGCCTTTAAAGCTTTTGACAGTATCTTCGAGCCATTCGACCGAGCTTACGTCAAGGTGGTTCGTCGGCTCGTCCAAAAGCAGTATGTCGGGCGAAGAAAGCATTATCCGCGCAAGGTTCACTCTCGTCTTTTCGCCGCCCGAAAGCCGCATAAAGGGGCGCGCCGCCATTTCTTCCGATATCGAAAGCCCGCGCATCGCAAGCTTGAGCCTTAAGTCCTGCTCGTACCCGCCCGCGGATTCAAACGCCGTTTGAAGCTCGCCGAGCCTTTTAACGTCGGCGGGCTCACCCGCTTCAAGCGCGGCGGCTATTTTGTCGATCTCCGCCTTTTTTTCGTTAAGCGCGTCGAACGCCGAAAGAAGAACGCTTAAAACGGTAGTGCTTTCGGGGTAAGAGGGAAGCTGCTCCAAAAGCCCGGCGCAGCTCCCGTTTTTTATGCTTATACTGCCCGCGTCGGGCGTAAGCTTTCCGTAAATAAGGTTTAAAAGAGTGGTCTTGCCGGACCCGTTCGGCCCGACAAGACCCGCTTTTTCACCCTTTTGAAGTTCAAATGAGGCGTCTTTTAAAATGACGTTTTCGCCAAAGGAAAAGGAAAGACCCTGCGCCGCAAGTTCGCTCATACCGCGGTCTTTTTACCGTCGTCGGACACAAGGTACAGGCGCACCTCGCGCAGAATGACCTTGAAGATTATCGCTATCGGCGTAGAAATGAGCATGCCCATGGGCCCCCATATCTGGTTGCAGGCAAGCAAGGCGAACATAATTACGATCGGGTGAAGCCCGGTCGCTTCTCCCTGCATTTTGGGCGCCACGACGTTGCCCTCTATCTGCTGAACGATTATAACGAATACGCCGACGGCTATCGCGATTCCGAGATTTTTGGAAATAAGCGCGTAGAACACTTCTATTATAGCGGCGATTATCGAACCGAAATAGGGGATAAAATCAAGGACGAATGAAATAAGGGCAAACAAAACCGCGTATTTTATTCCCATAATGGTAAGCCCCAAGAAAGTGACTACCGCCATTCCGAAGGAAAGGATAACTCTTGAACGGAAGTATTTCCACGTCAGAGAGGATATTTCCGAAAGCGAACGCTTGAAAATGCCTCCTAAACCTTCCGTTAAAGCATCGGCAATAAAGTCGATTATCTTATTGCCGTCAAGCATGAAGTAGATAGTCAGAATAATGATAATTACCACGTCGATAATGCCGCTCGAGAAGGTGATTATACCGGATACGAGAGACTGCACAAAGGACGCGATATATGAATCGCTGTTCTGCAACAGAGATTTAACGGTCGAGATAACGGTCTGAGGCATATGCAGACCCTCAAGAAAGTCCGTCGCAACGGCGACCAGCTGGTCGTAATTCTTCGCGTAAGAGGATATATCTGCGATAAGGTTGGATACCTGTCCCACCGCGTAACTTGCGATAAGCGAAAGAAGAGTGATTATTAAGCCGAAAATAATGAATACCGTCACAAGTACGGCAAGCAGTTTCGCAAACCTCAGTTTTTTGACAAGCAGCGAAGAAAGTGGCGTCAGCAAGAAGGCGAGTATGACAGCCGTTACGAACGGGTCGAGAATGTCCCAGAAACGCCACAGCCCCCACGCGAACAGTACGATCGTGAAGAACAGGACCAACAGTTTTGTGTTTTTCATAATCTGCTCCTTTATTTAAAGCTTCAGTTGAAAAGCTCCGAAAACGGCGCAAGCGGAAGCTCGGCAACGTAGCTTTGCGGGTCGTTCGCCGCGACGGAAAAGGGCTGAAGGCAAACGTACAAAGAGTTTTCGCCTATTCCGAAACGGTTGAAAAGCGTATCGGCGTTTATATCGTCGCAGACGTGGTCGGGCAAAGAATTCTTCGCGCACCAGTCTTTAAGATTCGCCTTTAAAAGTTCAAGCGCGGCGTCCTCGTTTTCGCCGAAAAGCTCTGAAAATGAAAGGCGCCAGCCGGTGTCGGTCAAAAAGAGCTGACAGCTCGGGTGAACGGACAAGACGCCCTTCTGATACATCGAATAGGTGCGCATAACGCATACGTATTCGGGCGAGGCGGGCAAAAGCTCGTAGTCCGAGGTGACGTAAGCCGCGTCCTCGCTGTCGCCGAGCGTTTTAACGTAAGAGAAAAAGTCCTGCATGTCCTGATTTAGCGCGCGTATCTCGGCTTTGTAGTAAGAGTTTATCCGCCTTATCGCTTCTTTCCGCTCGCCCGTCTCGGAAAACTGGGGCACGAAAGCTTCATACGTCGCTATAATACTGCCCGCTTCGTTCGTCAAAGCGTCCTGGCAGGAAAGGGGCTCTACCTCGGTGATATCCGACGCCGAAGGCGGGACGTAGGTAGGTATGTCCTCGCTGTCGTCAAACGAAAAGAACGAGCAGCCGGACAGAATAAAGCATATTATTAACGCAAGCGCTGAAACCTTTTTCAAATCTTCACTTCCTGTTATTTTTGACAAGTTCCGCAAAATATCCAAACAAAGGCGCGAAATCGGGAGAGCGGTTTTCGTATCCTTTGCCCGTCATCCGTTCGGGGTGAAATTGCGTGCCGATTATCGGCAGCGACTTATGCTCGTACGCTTCTATTATGCCCTCGGTCGATACCGCCGTTGTAAAAAGCCCGTCGCCGAGTTTTCTTACCGCCTGGTGATGAATGCTGTTCACCCGAAAGCGCCTGCCGAAAAGCTTTTCAAGAACGCTGTCGTCGGCGGCGTCTATAAAGTGGTAAAGACTTAAACTGCGGTGGATAAAGCCGAGCTGCTCTCCGGTATCCTGATAAAGCGTGCCGCCCAGTACGCAGTTTAAAAGCTGAAACCCGCGGCATATAGAGAATATCGGTTTACGCTTGTCTAAAAACCTCTTCGCAAGCTCAAGCTCGAACTCGTCGCGCAAAGGGTCTTCCCTTAAAGCCATGCCCTCAAGCGGCGCTTCCCCGTAATAGACGGGCTGAAGGTCGGGCCCGCCCGAAAGGCAAAGCGCGTCGCAGAGTTCGGAAAGCTCAAAGGGCGAACTTTCGGCGGAAATAATATTTACGAAACCCGCCTTCGCGAAAGCCGCCGCGTAATCCGCGGAAAGCTCGTGCGCGCGGGGCAGAACGCCGCCCTTTTCGTCTTTGCGGTCAATATTCGAGCCGCTTGAAATACAAAGAACAGGCTTACCGTTTATCATAAAAGCCGCTCCTTGACTATACCGGCAAAGTGCCTGTAAAGGGGCGCGAAATCGGGCGTGCCGCCCTCGTTGTTTTTGCCGGTCAGCCGCTCGGGGTGAAACTGCGTGCCGATTATCGGAAGCGACTTGTGCTCGTAAGCTTCTATTATGCCCTCGGCAGATACCGCCGTCGTAAAAAGCCCGTCGCCCAAATCCTTTATCGCCTGGTGATGCGTGCTGTTTACCTTAAAGCGCTCGCCGAAAAGGGCTTTAAGAACGCTTCCGTCCGACGCGGTCACGTAATGGCGCAGCTTCGGGTCGCCGTGGATAAAGCCGAGCTGCTCGACTATATCCTGATAAAGCGTGCCGCCAAGCACGCAGTTAAGCACCTGAAAGCCGCGGCAGGTCGCGAATATCGGCTTTTTTACCGCGAGAAACGCGCGCGATACTGCGTATTCGAAAACGCTTCTCGGCGGGTCTGTTATAACCGTATCGTTAAGCGTCTCTTCGCCGAAATAATAGGACTCAAGATCGGGCCCGCCCGAAAGGCAGAGCGCGTCGCAAAGCGCGGGCAGGTCCTCGGCGCAGTATTCCGTACAGTGCAGGGGGATAAAGCCGGCGTTCGCGAATGCGGCGGAATAATCCTCCGAAAGCTCGAGCTTGCGCGGCTTTCCCGGCACGTAGGTCAAATAGTCGGAACTGCTTACTATACAAATAACGGGTTTTCCGTTTACCATAAAAAACACTCCGCATATTATATCTTTATCAAATATATCACAAAACACTTGTTTTTTCAACAACGACTTGAAGAAATTAAAGTTATAATATATAATATTAAGCGATAAAAATCCTTAAATGAGGAGAATGGTATGAAAGGCTTTAAAGGTGTAAAAAGACTGGTCGTAAAGGTTGGCACGTCGTCGCTCACGTACGGCACGGGCCTTGTCAATATGCGCAAGATAGAAGAGCTTTGCGAGGTGCTGTCCGATATCAAAAACAGCGGGACCGAGGTCGTGCTCGTAAGCTCGGGCGCGATAGCCGTCGGCTTTTCAAAGCTGTCTATGGAGCATTATCCGAGAGAGATGTCCGAGCGTCAGGCGTGCGCCGCCGTCGGTCAGTGCGAGCTTATGTATTTTTACGATAAGTTCTTTAAAGAATACAATCAGAAAACGGCGCAGATACTGCTCACGTGGGAAGACCTTGAATCGGAAAAAAGGAAAAAGAACGTAGAGAACACCTTTAAAACGCTTCTTAGCATGTCCGCGATACCGATAGTCAATGAAAACGACACCGTTTCGACCGAAGAAATAAGCTTCGGCGACAACGACACGCTTTCGGCGAGAGTCGCGGCGCTGATAAACGCGGACGGGCTCGTACTATTAAGCGACATAGACGGGCTTTTTGACAGGAACCCGAACGAAGACAAAAACGCGAAGCTTATCCGCTTCGTCGAAAGCATAACGCCCGAAATAGAAAAAATGGCGGGCGGCGCCGGCACCTCACGCGGGACGGGCGGCATGGCGACCAAGATAGAAGCCGCCGGAATAGCCGCGTCCGTCGGCTGCGCCACCTGCATAATGAACAGCGCGGACATGCGCCGCATCTACGACCTTCTTGAAGGGAAGGAAGTCGGCACCGTCTTTGCGCCTAAGGAGGTCAAAGCATGACGGAACTTGAAATAATAGGGCAGAAAGCCAAAGCCGCGGCGGCGTCCCTCGCGCTTTTTCCGGCGGCGCGGAAAAACGCCGCGCTTGAAAGCATTTCAAACGCGATTTTGAGCAATACCGAAAAGATACTGAAGGCAAACGAAAAAGACGTATCTCAGGCAAAAGAAAACGGCATGACAGAGTCGCTTTTAGACAGGCTTACTCTTACTAAAGAAAGAGTCGAAGCTATAGCGAAAGCCGTTTTGAAGGTAAAAGACCTGCCCGACCCCGTGGGCGAAATTACGGAAGAGCGCACGCTTTATAACGGTCTCTCTCTTAAAAAGGTGCGCGTCCCCATGGGCGTTATCGGCATAATATACGAAGCGCGCCCCAACGTTACCGTCGATTCGGCGGTGCTCTGCCTTAAAGCCGGCAGCGCGGTAATTTTGCGCGGCGGAAAAGAAACGGTCAATTCAAATATCGAGCGTGAGGGAATAATGAGGGGCGCTGTAAAGGCGGCGGGCTTGCCAGAAGACTGCATACAGCTCATTCACGACACGAGCCGCGAAAAAGCGCGTGAGCTTATGCGCATGCGCAAGTACGTAGACCTTCTGATCCCCCGCGGCGGCAAGGGGCTTATAGACAGCGTCGTCGAAAACGCGTCGGTACCCGTTATCGAAACGGGCACGGGCGTGTGTCATATATACGTCGCCGAAAGCGCCGACGTCGATATGGCGGTAAATATCATATTCAACGCGAAGACTCAGCGCCCGTCGGTGTGCAACGCCGCCGAGACGCTGCTTGTGCATAAGAATATCGCCGAAAAGCTTCTTCCCGCGATGAAGAAAAAGCTTGACGAGAAAAACGTAGAGTATCGCGCCGACGCCGCGGCGAAAGAAATACTGCCGGGCGCCGTACAGGCCGCGCCCGAAGATTTCGGCAGGGAATTTCTCGATTATATCCTCGCAGTAAAGGTCGTCGGCAGTACAGACGAGGCGATAGAGCACATTTCCCGCTATTCGACTCACCACAGCGACTGCATAGTGACGAATGATAAAGCCGAGGCGGCGCTCTTTACCGCGCGCGTAGACTCGGCGTGCGTATACGTCAACGCTTCCACAAGGTTTACCGACGGCGAAGAGATGGGCTTCGGCGCCGAAATAGGCATTTCGACCCAAAAGCTTCACGCCAGGGGTCCTATGGGACTGCGCGAGATATGCTCGTATAAATATATAGTAACGGGTAACGGGCAGGTGCGCTGATGCTCGGTGTAAAGCTTATCTGCTGCGGCAAGCTCAAAGAAAGCTTTTATAAGGAAGCCTGCGCCGAATACGAAAAGCGACTGCAGGCTTTTTGCAGGCTTACCGTCACGCGCGTCCCCGAATCGGACCTTAAAAAAGAATCCGAAGCCATTATGGGAAACGTACCGCAGGGCGCCTATCTTATAGCCATGTGCATAGAGGGCAGGCAGATCTCAAGCGAAGACGCCGCGAAAAAACTAACCGAGCTTCAAAACCGCGGCGTGTCGCAGATATGTATCGTCATCGGCTCGTCCGAGGGCCTGCACGAAAGCGTAAAGGCGCGCGCCGACGCCCGCCTCAGTATGTCGCATATGACCTTTCCGCACCATCTGGCGCAGGTCATGACTCTCGAGCAGCTTTACAGGGCGCTTTCCATAAACGCCGGCGGCAAATACCACAAATAACGCACGCAAGGGGCGTAACTTTACAGAAATGTTTTCTCGGCTTTCTTCGTGATTTTCGTCAAAGCATACAAAAAATTGTGTCTATTTTTTCCGAAATCGGGCTTGACACGCAATATATGGTGGAGTTATAATTTCAATTACCGAATTTAAACTCCACCTTTTTCATATTATTAAAGGAGCAGAAAGTATGTTTACGAAGATCACGAAAAGAGACGGAAGAGAAGTCCCGTACGACAGAGAAAAGATAGCCGCCGCCATAAATAAGGCGATGGAAGCCTGCGGCAGGCGCGACGACGGCGAAAGCGCCAGAATGGCTGAGCTGGTCGAAAAACAGCTTATCGATCTGTTCGGCGAAAAAGCGCCGGGCGTTGAGGATATTCAGGACACCGTCGAAAACGTTCTTATGAACAACGGATACGCGATGGTATCCAAAAAGTATATCATCTACCGCGCGGAGCGCAGCCGCGTGCGCGAGATGAATACCAATCTTATGCGCACGTACAGTGAGATAACCTTTGCCGACGCCGAAGACTCCGACTTAAAGCGCGACAACGCCAACGTCGACGGCGACACGGCTATGGGCACCATGCTCAAGTACGGCTCCGAGGGCGCGAAGGACTTTTATACCAAATATATATTAAAGCCCGAGCAGAGCCGCGCCCACACCGAGGGCGACATCCACATCCACGACTTCGACTTCTATACTCTTACGACCACCTGCTGTCAGATAGATATAGACAAGCTCTTTAAGGGCGGCTTCTCGAACGGCCACGGCTTTCTGCGTGAGCCGAACGATATCATGACCTACGCCGCGCTCGCCTGCATAGCCATTCAGGCGAACCAGAACGACCAGCACGGCGGTCAGAGCATACCGAACTTTGATTACGCTTTGGGCAAGGGCGTAAAAAAGACCTTCCGCCGCATTTACGCCGCCAACTTCGCCAAAGCCGCCGCCCTCACGGTAGACGCGCTTTACGACAAGCAGGAAGAGATAAAGCAGGCCTTTAAAAAGCTGTGGACGGAAAAAGAGATATACGCCACTCTTGAAATGAACAAAGAGTTCAAGAAGGAAGAGGCGAAAATAGCCAAAGAGTTCGGCATAACCGACGAACAGCTCAAAAAGATAACCGATTTCGCTTATAAAAACGCCGTTGAAGAGACGGATAAATCGACCTATCAGGCGATGGAGGCCCTTATACATAATCTTAATACCATGCACTCGAGAGCCGGCTCGCAGACCCCGTTCTCTTCAATAAACTACGGTCTTGACACGTCGCCCGAGGGCAGAATGGTCGTAAAGAACGTGCTTCTCGCGACCGAGGCGGGCTTAGGCAAGGGCGAAACGCCTATATTCCCGATACAGATATACCGTATAAAAGAGGGCATAAACTACTCGAAGGGCGAGCCTAACTACGACCTTTTCAAGCTCGCGTGCCGCGTTTCGGCAAAGCGCCTTTTCCCGAACTTCAGCTTTATCGACGCGCCCTATAACCTTCAGTACTACAAACCCGGCCATCCCGAGACCGAGATATCCTATATGGGCTGCCGCACCAGGGTCATGGGCAACGTGCACGATCCCGACAGGCAGATAAGCTTCGGGCGCGGCAACCTGTCCTTTACCTCTATTAACCTGCCGAGGATAGCCATAAAGAGCCGCGGCAACATAGAGTGGTTCTTTGAAGAGCTCGAGCGCAAGATGGACCTTGTCGCGCGCCAGCTTTACGACCGCTATCAGATAGTAGCGCGCAAGAAGATGCGCAACTTCCCCTTCCTTATGGGGCAGGGCGTGTGGATAGATTCCGATAAGCTTTCACCCGAAGAGGAAGTCGGCGAGATACTCAAGCACGGCACCCTTTCTATAGGCTTTATCGGCCTTGCCGAAACGCTCGTCGCCTTAACGGGCAAGCACCACGGCGAAAGCGTGCAGTCCCGCAACTTGGGGCTTGATATTATATCCTTTATGCGTGATTACACCGACCGCAAGACCAGGGAAACGGGCATGAACTACACCCTTCTCGCGACCCCGGCGGAAGGTCTTTCGGGCAGATTTGTCAGAATGGACAAGAAAAAGTTCGGCATAATCCCCGGCGTCACCGACAGGGAATACTACACCAACAGCTTCCACGTCCCCGTCTACTATCCGATAAGCGCGATAGACAAGATTAATATAGAGGCGCCCTATCACGCGCTGACCAACGCGGGACATATCAGCTATATCGAAATGGACGGCGACCCCACGCAGAACTTAGAGGCGTTTGAGCGCATAGTCCACGCCATGCACGACGCGGGCATCGGCTACGGCTCTATAAACCACCCGGTAGACCGCGACCCGGTCTGCGGCTACACCGGCATAATCGCCGACGAGTGCCCCCACTGCCACAGGACCGAGTGCGACTCAGAGACGGGCTTTGAGCGCATCCGCCGCATTACCGGCTACCTCGTAGGCACCC
>JAFSVO010000096.1 GCA_017444965.1 Clostridia bacterium
TCTCTATCGAGCCGTTTAAATGGATTATATCTATATCACGCCCAACAGACGCGTAATGGTCGGCGGCTATTTTCGAAAATTTCGTAGCTACCTTTAAAGTTCGCCCGGTATCGTCGCGAAACCCTTTAGGCGCGGCGACCGCCATTCTGCATTTACCTATATCAAGGTCTAAAAGTTCAAAGACGTCGGGCTCATACTCAAGCAATATGTCTTTTCCCGCGACTCCGATATCGGCGGCGCCGCGCTCAACGTAAATAGCTACGTCCGAGGGCTTTACCCAAAAATACCTTACGCCTGCGTCTTTATTTTCAAAAATAAGCTTTCTGCCGGGCTCTCTGATGGAAGGGCAGGGAAAGCCCGCTTTTTCAAATATATCATATACTTTTTCCCCGAGTCTGCCTTTCGGGAGAGCTATATTAAGCATATTGATCACCTCAAAAATCAAAGCTCTATTCTGTCGAGCATATCGAGATAAACGGCAAATCCCACGGCTTTTGACGAACGGCCCATTTTTGTCATGAGCTTGTCGTACTGGCCGCCGGACAGCACGCTTCCGGGCACGCCGTCTATAAAGCCGTTGAATATTATCCCGTTATAGTAATTCATATCGGAAACAAGAGAAAAATCTATTTGTACCGAAGTGTCGTCTATACCGCTCAGGACGTTTTTAAGCTCTTTAACGTGTTTTGCGGCGACATGATTTATTTTCTCGGCGCTCTTAAGTACCTCCGAAGGATGACCGTAAAGAGAAAGAAGCTTTAACAGTTCTGCAGTTTTATTTGTATCCAAGTCGTATTTTCCGGAAAGCTCGTTAATACCGTGAAGATTCTTTTCGCCCGCTAATTTAATTATCTCTTTTTTTACAAAAGCGTCGGCGGTGAGTTCGTCCGTCATATCCGAAAGGATGCCGAGGTCGGATATTTCAAGAACAAAAGACCGTGACGCGAGCGCAAGGCTTTTTATCGCGAGAGACAAAACCTCTCTGATACACTCGCCGTCAACGTTCCCTATGCACTCAAGGCCCGTCTGGTTTATCTCTTTAAAACCGTTTGCGCCCTTTGAAACGCGGTATACTTTCTCATTATAGCAAAGCTTTAAAAGGGAAGCGGGGTCGTCTTTGTTGTTCTTGATAATGGAAAGCGTAACGTCCGGCTTAAGAGCTTTCAGCTTGCCGTTGATATCGGTAAAAGTTATTATGCTGTCGGAAACTAAAAAGTCTTTATTATTCGCGTAAAGATCGTACTCTTCAAACTTGCTCATACGGTAAAGGGAATAGCCTGCTGAGCGGAAAAGCGACCTTAAAGCGAAGATAAGTTTTTCCTGGTCTGTAAGAACGGAAGAGTCAAAATTCATTTCTTTTCCTCCTCGGCTTTAAGGCGGTCGATAACAGTCTTATAACCGCCCGAGCCGTAGTTTATACAGCGGCTGACGCGGCTTATCGTGGCGGTGCTTATACCGACCTGTTTTGAAATGCTTTGATAATTCTTACCCTCGTCAAGAAGCAGGGCGGTATCAAGCCTTTGCGCCATATCCCTGATCTCTGTAATGGTGCAGATATCTTCTAAAAAAGCCGAACATTCATCCTCGGTCTTTAAAAGCGAAAAGGCCTTGAATAACCTTTCGACCGAGCCGGAACGGTAGTTTTGCATGTTTTGACCCCTCTTTGCTTGTTAATTTCACATTCATATATTAACACTTTATCTTGCTAAAGTCAATAATGAAAATAAACAAAAAGACAGGATAAATACCTGCCTTTTATGAACACATTTCAGAAAGGTTCAGCGATTTGTCTCATTGAACGCTTTTCTTACGGCGCGCGCGAGCTGGTCTGCGCACGAGGTGGATTTTCCTCCGCACGTATTTCCGAGAAGCTTTTCTTCTATTTCTCCGACCGTCTTTCCCTCCAAAAGCTTTGATATGGCTTTAAGGTTCCCGTTGCAGCCGCCCGTGAAGCGGATGTCGGTGATAACGTCGCCGTTTATATCAAAGTCTATTGCGGCGCTGCAAACGTTCTGCGTTCTGTAAGTGTATCTCATTACTTTAGCTCCTTTTCTTTTTATCCTTAATTTTTACGCGTTTTTTCTTTGTTTTAATTTTAAAGAAAAACAACGATTCTTGTCAAGTAAATATGCGAAGTAATTTACAAACGCGTAATACTTGACTTTAACGTGCGCTCCGTTTATTCTTTTTATATCAGAAGCTTAAAAGGAGGCGCGGATATGCATTTTGTAAAAGCAAAAGGGATTCTTTCCCCTAAATGCGGAATGAATCTCTACAGAGGCTGCTCCCACGGCTGTATATACTGCGACTCAAGAAGCAAATGCTATAATATGGATCACACTTTTGAAGATATAGAGGTAAAAGAAAACGCAATAGAACTTTTGGAAGACGCTCTTAAAAGAAAAAGAACAAAATGCATGCTCGGCACCGGTTCTATGACGGATCCTTATATACCTTTAGAAAAA
>JAFSVO010000097.1 GCA_017444965.1 Clostridia bacterium
CCGACTTATAGGTCACGCCCACGGGCAGAAAATCGACTATTTCCACCGTTTTTGAGGCGTTCGTATCGTTTCGGAAAACGTAAGTAAAGGTGACGTCTTCGCCCGGATTTACGGTCACGCCGCGCGGCGCGCTCGTCTCTTTATAAGCGATTATACCCGCAAGGTTCTTTGCGCGTAAGACCGCCTGCTCGGTGGGTTTAAGCCCCAAAGAGGGGGGGCGCAGAATGTTTATCCTTCTGTTGCCGTTGAACATAGCCTGCTTGCCGTCTTTGTCGAAGAGGTAGTCTACCGGCTCGTATATTATGCCGCCTAAGTATTCTTTTCCGTCGAGGTTCGCGTCGAAGTTATAGTCGGCGGATCCGCCGCCCGAATGCGACGAGCCGGAGCAGTGCATTATCATGCCGTTCCCGGCGTATATCATGACGTGACCGTACCACTTGCTGGTGCTTTCGTTCGTCTCGTCGCGGTGAACGATAACGTCGCCCGGCTCGAGCAGACCCCAAAGCTTTTCCTTCGCTTCCTCAGCGGGGATATCCGGGTTCATGCCGTTCCACGACATAATTCTGCCCTTGTCGTAGTTTATAAGATACTCGGTGCGCATATTCGGATCGTCAAAATTATAACCGAAAGCGTTCATAAAGGTCGAGAAGGTAAAGCCCGAGCAGTCGAGGTATACCGTGTTCTGCGGGTTGATGCTTTCGGGAAGGGTGTAAATAGACCTGCGGATAGAGGTGAACTTGACCTTATCGATGCCCATCTGGTCGTACTGCGCCCATCTTTCTCTTGCAAAGATGGAATACATCGTGGCTATAAGCTCGTCGTAATACTGCGGATATTTTTCGTTCGCGAATCTCGGGTCGCGCTTTGAAGACGTTTTGGGGTTTATTTCGTCAAACGAGGGGACGTATTTGTCGGCGGCGTGCGTGCCGGAGGGCTCTTTGCCGAAAACGAACCTGTGCGCCGCCTTCTGCATAAGCGTCGCCGTTTCTTCGTCTAAGAAGCCGTATTCCTTCATGCCGTAAGCCGATTTGCCGAACATCTGCGCGTAAAGTATGCAAGCCATATAATAAGACGCGGCGTTGCTCGGATAAATGTGGCTATGGTCGTAAAGCTCTATGCCCGAGCTTCCGTAGTTTGTCCTGAAGAAATCAAAGGCGTCGCCCATCTGAGACATAAGGGTCTTGTCCGCGGGAGAAACTGAAGCCAGGCGCGCGGCGTACTGCTTTATAAGGTCGTTATGCTCTTTTAAAGAGCTGACTTTTAAGCCTATCTTTTCGGCAAGCTTGCCGTCATTGCCCTCTTCATATCCGGAGGGGACGAGCAGAATTATCCTGCCGTTCGGGTTTGCGGCAAGGTACTGCTTTTGAGCGAGTTCATACGCCGAAAAGGTCTTGTTGCCGTTTGACGTCATAGATACCGTTCTGTCTCTGCCCGTAAGCAGCAGGAAGAAATCGTACTCATTCTGCTTGCTCAAAACGCTCTGAAGGAGATAGACGTTATCTTTGACGCCGGTCGCCGTGTCGCCCGAGTAATTGAAACGCTCGTAGAAGTTATAGGTCGAAATGGTGCCGTTGTTGTCGTAATCGTTGTTGCGTATCGTCAGTTTTATCCCGTCGTATCTCGCAAAGGCGATTATATTGTCAGCCAAAGCGTTGTTGACTATAAACGAATCGCCGAAGAAATACGCCGTATACTCCGTCTTATCAGCGACCGGCGCGGGAGTGGTCGTCTGCGCAGGCTGAGTCGAAGAGGGGGTCTGGGTCTGCTGCTGCGTGCCCGTCTGCGGCTCCTGAATCTGCGTCTGCGGGGTCTGCGTTTGCGGCGTACCTGTCTGCGGCGTCTGCTGCTGAGCGTTGCCCGACTGACCCTGCGGGACGGGGTCGGTCGTGATTATCGCGGGCATATCGGGCGGAGTTATTTCGGTTGCCTCTTTTTCGCCGTCCTCAGGCTCGTCCGTGCTTTCGGGCGGAGTTGTGCTCTGCCCGTCGATCGCGGCGGCTGTATCGCTGCCGTCGGTCACGGCAGGCTGCTGCTTTTCGCCGCACGCCGCGAAGACGGAAAGGATCATAAAGAGAGCAAGTAACAAAGCTAACGATTTTTTCATAACGGTTCTCCTTCTGTCGGGTTAAATATCTATTAAAATTATATCATAATACAGTTCTGTATACAAGACGGTAATTTCTTATTTTTGACCCTGCGACGGGCGCACGAGGGCAAAGGTGAACTTTCCGAAAAGCGTTTCAACGTAGTTTATCGCGGTGCCTGCGGGAAGTACGTTCACTTTGCCGTTTTCAAACGTGGCAAGCCCGCCGTTTTCAAGGCACAGCCACAGTTCCGGCTCGGTCGCCGAGTTCATGACGAGGATAACGTCGCCTCCCATATAGTGCTTCTGCTCAAAGTTCTTAACGCGTCTGCCGCCGATATTAGAGCCGAAGGCTCTGCCGCCGGCTATCGCGCACGCGACGAGAGTATGCGCGGCGTCGGCGTCGCTAAGCACGAAATAATTGCCGCCGGTCGAAAGCTGAAGCGTCTTTGAGCAGAGGTCGGCGCCGCTTTCAAAGGGAAGGTCGCGCCCGAGCGCGTCTTTATAGACCTTTGATATCATCTCATAGTCGGAAGCGGCTTTGACGGTTTTCGCGGCTTCGGTTATTTTATCGCGGTCTGATTTTGAAAGCGTGTTCGCGACGTATATTTCGGCGTTGTTGAGTATTACTCCGCCTGCCGCCGCGTTTCCGTTCTGTATGACCGTTCCGGGCGCGACCGTGCCGTCGACGGTGACGGTGTAGGAAAGGCGCGCGGTGCTTCCGGCGGGTATGCTCACCTCGGTATCAAGCTTGCCGCCCTGATATTTCGCGTCGCCCGATTTGAAGGTGACGCCGCCAGGCAGAGTGTCTGTAAGGCGCACGGTTTTCGCCGAATTGTTGTCGTTTCTCAAAACGTAGGTGAACGTCACCTCGCCGCCGGGGTTTACCGTTACGCCGCGCGGCGCAGTCGTGTCTTTATACGCGATTATACCGGCAAGGTTTTTCGCGCGCAATACCGCCTGCTCCGTAGGCTTTATGCCCGCTGACAGGGGACGGAGCAGAATGAACTTTTTATTGCCGTTGAACATCGCCTGCTTGCCCGTGCTTGAAAGCATTTCGTCGACCGATTCGTAAAGAAGACTGCCGAAGTATTCCTTGTGGTCGAGATTTGCTTTAAAGTCGTAATCGGCGCTGCCGCCCGCCGCGCGCGAAGAGCCCGAGCAGTGCATGATAACGCCGTTCCCGACGTAAGTCATAACGTGCCCCCAGTATCCCGACGTGGATTCCGAGGATTCGTCGCGGTAAACGATCACGTCGCCCGGCTCAAGCGACTCGACAAGTCTTTCCTTAGCCTGATCCGCCGGCACGTCGGGGTTAAGTCCGTTCCAGGCGAAGACGCGTGTCTCGGTGCAGTTTATCATGTTTTCGCTGTGCGCGCGCTCAAGCCCGAAATTGTAATTGAAAGCGTTAAGATAGGACCATGAGGCGTAGCCCGAGCAGTCGAGATATATCCTGTTAAAGGGCGTCACGCTTTCGGCGGTCACGCGCTCGGATCTGCGCAGGGTCGAGCGATTGACCTTGTCTATGTTGAACTGGTCGTACTGGATCCAGTTTCCTCTGGCGTAAAGGGCGTACATAGTGGCGAAAAGCTCGTCAAAATACTGCGGATACTTTTCGCTCGCGAATCTCGGGTCGCGTTTTGTTGACGTGCGCGGGTCAAGCTCCTGATACGAGGGGCGGTCGTACGCGCTCGGCGCGTGGGCGCCCGACGGCGCGCTTCCGAAGTAATACTCGTGCGCCGCCTTTTGAAGAAGCGTCGCCGTTTCCTCGTCTAAAAAGCCGTATTCGCGCATGCCGTAAACCGTCTTGCCGAACATGGCTTCGTAAAGAACGCAGGCGGTGTAGTAAGAGCCGGCGTTTGAGGGATAAACGCAGCTGTCGTCGTAAAGATCGACGCCCGACGCAGAGTAATTGTTTATAAAATACTCGTACGCTTCGTTAACGAGCGCCGAAGCGCTTTTGGCGGCGGGGACCTTCGACGCGAGGCGTTCCGCGTAAGCCGTGATATCGCCGCATTGCTCGGCGCGCGTCGCGGCTTTAAGATCGATCCTTTGAGCTATGGCGTTCGCTCCGCCGTCTTTATACGCCGCGGGAGCGAGAAGTATTATTTTTCCGTTCGGATTTGCGGAAAGGTACGCGTTTTGCGCCCACTCAAACCCGGCGACGGCCTTTTCGGCGTAAGAGGGGTCTTTAGACACCGTTCTGTCGCGGCCTACAAGCACAACGTAAAAATCAAAGCCGCCCGGGTAATTGAGCAGGGTCGTGAAGGCGGACGATTTTGCGCCCGTAAGATCGGTCCCTTTATAGTTGAAAAGCTCGTAATAGTTATAGCACGAGGTAGAGCCGATGTTTTCGTAGATCTTATTGCGGAATTTAAGAGAGATACCGTCGTATCTCGCGAAGGCGATGACCGTGTTCGCCATATCGTTCGCCGTAACGAACGAGTCGCCCCAGATAAAAGCGGTATATTCCTTTTTCGCGGGCGTTACCGCGGGCTTAGATCCCGAAGGAGAAGCCGCGCTCTGTCCGGAGGAAGAGGGCTGCTGCGGCGTCGTATCTGTGGACTGCGGCGTCTGAGGCGTCGGCTGAGAAGACGCGCCCGGCGTCTGCTCGCCCGTCTGCGGCGCAAGCGGGTTTCCCTGCACGTTTACGACGACGTCCTTTGTTTCCGAAACTGTTTCGGTCGCTTCCTTATCGTCGCTTTCTTCATCCGGCGCCGCCGCCGCGGTCTGCGCGCCGGAGGGGGCGGAAGCGTCGTCCGGCGTCTGCGTTTCGGCTTTTTCCCCGCAGGCGCAGAAGGACAGAATAAGCAAAAGCGAGAGAAGCAAAGACAGAGTTTTTTTCATTTTACCGTACGTCCTTTCAGATTATCGAAAAAACAATTAAAAACCTTTCGACGGGCGCACGACGAAGAACGCGTCGGCGCCCCATACTTTGTCAAGGAACTGCCGCGCCGCGCTTGAGTCGTTTATCGTATACGGCGCGCCGTCCTTTACCGTCGCGAATCTGTTTTCGCCGAGGCAGAGGTAAAGCCGGATATCCGACGATTCAATATCTTCAACGTCGACGAGTATATCGCCCGCGATGAAATTAAAGCCGTTTAAAGCCCTTATCCTGCGGTCGCCCGGCATGGGCGAAAGAGTTTTCAACGCCTTGCCGCCGAAAACGTTCGGCGCTCTTAAGGTCGACGTCCACGAGGTCGTTTTGAACTGCGCGCCCTTGTTTTCGTCTATAACGTATTCTCCGTTTTGGGTAACGTACGAGTCGGACGCGCTTCTCCTTATGTGCGTGCAGTTTATCGTGTCGCATAGCGAAGAATAGATATCGGCTTTGCTCTCAAAGGAAAGGGGCTTTGAAAGCCCTGCGGAATACGCCGCCTTGACAAAGGACAGATCGCTTGACGCGGATAAAAGCGCCGTCTCCGCCGCGGAAATAAGCGACGCCTGCTGCGACGCGGTCAGAGTCTTTGCGACGTATATCGGCGTGTCGGTGAGCGGAAGCCCCTCAAGCGCCGTGGCAACGGAGTAGGCGCCCGCGGCTTTCGGGGACGGAACGCGCACTTTGTAAGTTAAAGTCTTTATTTCACCGGGCGCTGCGGTAAAGGAAGTATTGCCCGTGCCGGAAGAGTAGGTAAAGCCGGAGGGGAGCGTTTCGGAAAGCGTGAGCGTCTTTGAGCCGCTTCCGTAGTTTTTTACGACGACCGTGAACTCGACGTCGTCGCCGGGGTTTACGGTAACGCCCTCGGGCGCGCTCGTAAGCTTATACGCCGAAATGCCCGAAAGCCGGTTTACTCTTATCTGCGCATCCGCGGTCGGGGTAAGTCCCAAGTCGAAGGGACGGAATATCTTTATCCAGTAGCTGCCGCCGAAGATATACCTTGACTGCGTAGAGTTTATAAGGTTGGTTATATCTTCGTAATAGACGTCGCCGGGTATGTCGTTTAAGTCATACCTGCCCGTAAAGTTGTAATCCGAGCCCGAGCCCGAAAAACGGTTGCCGGAAGAAGAGTGAATGAACTTTCCGTTCCCGAGATAGAGCATAACGTGGCCCCAGTCGGTATTTGCCCTGAAAACGACGACGTCGCCCGGCGCGAGCGTATCGACGAACTTTTCCTTTAACTCGTTCAAAAGCTCCGCCGTGGGAGCGTCGTTTTTATAGTCGTAGTATTCGGACGTGTCGTAGACCTGACAGGACGTCACGTTTATCATATCTACCGACTGATTTGAAACGGCGCCGTTCGGGCGGTTGAACTGATAGCCGAAAGCGTGGTCGTAAACCGAGCATACCAGACCCGAGCAGTCGAGGTGGACCGTCCTTTGCGGCGTGGCGTTTTCGGGGGAAAGCGTCGTGTCGCGGCGCAGCGACTGAATACCTCTGTTATAGGGGTTCATCGTGAACTGGTCGTATTCGATAAACTTGCCGTGCGCTCTGTAAGAAAGCGCCGTTTCATAAAGGTATTTATAATTTTCGTGGTACATTTCGCCCGTCTTTATCGCGCTCGGGGTCGTGTCCGGCTCGATAAACAGAACGGCAGATTTTTTGGTCGTTATCTCGGGCACCTCTTCGCCGAAAACAAACTCGTGCGCGACCTTCTGCAAAAGCAGGGCGTCGGCTTCCG
>JAFSVO010000098.1 GCA_017444965.1 Clostridia bacterium
CCCCGAGCTTGCGGAGATACTTCTCGACATAGTAGGCACCCCCGTAAGCCCCGAGCTTCTGCCCGGCGCGCAGATAACGGAGGATATAATCGGCCCCTACGAGCTTCACGATTTCTTCCTTTACAACCTGGTGAAATACGGCTTCGCGCCGTCCAAGGTCGCCTATATGGCGAAGTACGCGTTCGAGGGCGTCTTTGACGCGAAGACGGTAGATAAATGGCTCGCCGTTTTCTGCCGCAGGTTCATAAATCAGCAGTTCAAGCGCTCGTGCCTTTCCGACGGGCCGCTTGTTACCGAGATATCCCTTTCGCCGAGACGCGGGATAAACTTCCCGAGCGACGCGTCAAACGACCTTTTCCTTGCCGACCTTAAACAATGATTTTGGAGGAATATATAAATGAAGATCTATGAAGAACTGCGCGCCCGCGGGCTGATAGCGCAAGTCACCGACGAAAACGAGATACGCGAGCTTGTAAACAACGGCAAAGCGGTCTTTTATATCGGCTTCGACCCGACGGCGGATTCGCTTCACGTCGGACACTGTATGGCGCTCTGCCTTATGAGAAGGCTTCAACAGGCGGGCAACCGCCCCGTCGTGCTCATAGGCGGCGGCACGGGCTACATAGGCGACCCGTCCGGAAGGACGGATATGCGCGCCATGATGACGCCCGAAACGATACAGCATAACGTCGAGTGCTTCAAAAAACAGATGGAGCGCTTTATAGAGTTCGGACCCGACAAGGCTATCATGGTAAACAACGCCGACTGGCTTTTAAAGCTCAATTACATAGAGCTTCTGCGCGAGGTCGGCGCCTGCTTCTCGGTCAACAACATGCTTCGCGCCGAGTGCTATAAGCAGAGGATGGAAAAGGGCCTTTCCTTCCTTGAATTCAACTATATGATAATGCAGTCTTACGACTTTTATCATCTGTATAAGACCTACGGCTGCAATATGCAGTTCGGCGGCGACGACCAGTGGAGCAATATGCTCGGCGGCACCGAGCTTATAAGGAAAAAGCTCGGCAAGGACGCGTTCGCCATGACGATAACCCTGCTTATGAACAGCGAGGGCAAGAAAATGGGCAAAACGGCGAACGGCGCCGTGTGGCTCGACCCCAATAAAACTTCGCCCTTCGAGTTTTACCAGTACTGGAGGAACGTCGACGACGCCGACGTCATCAAGTGCATAAGGCTTCTTACCTTTATCCCCATAGAAGAAATTGAGGAAATGGAAAAGTGGGACGGCTCAAGAGTTAACGAGCTTAAAGAGATACTCGCGTTTGAGCTTACCGCGCTGGTGCACGGCAGGGAAGAGGCGGAAAAGGCGAAGCAGGCTTCCCGCGCGCTTTTCTCGGGCGAGGGCGACGACGCGAACATGCCGACGACCGAAATATCCCCCGAAGACGCGGCGGCGGGACTCGGCATAATAGAGCTTATGAAAAGGTGCGGTTTAGTTACGAGCAACGGCGAGGCGCGGCGCCTTATCGAGCAGGGCGGCGTGACCTTAAACGGCGAAAAGGTGACGGGTATCGACCGCGCCGTGACGCCCGACGAGCTTCGCGAAGGCGTGAAAATACGCAAAGGCAAAAAGGTGTTCCACAAGGCAGTTTTAAAATGAACGCCTACGATTTTGACGGAACGGTATACGACGGCGACAGCACGGCAGATTTTTTCCGCTTCTGCGCGAAAAGAAGCCTTAAAATAAGGCTTCTTACGCCCTATTATCTTCTCGGCTTCATACCGTATAAAATGGGGATAATAAACAAGACGCGCGCGAAAAGACACTTTTACAACTTCGTCCGCGCGGTCCCCGATATGGACGGGGCGGTAAAAGCGTTCTGGGATAAAAATCAGGTAAAAATAAAGGGCTGGTACCGCAAAAACAGCCGCCACGACGATATCGTCCTGTCGGCGTCGCCGCGGTTTACGTTGCGCGAGATATGCGCGCGGCTCGGGATAAAAAGCCTTATCTGTTCCGAGGTAAACGAAAAAACCGGCGAGTACTCGGGGCTTAACTGCCACGGCGAAGAAAAAGTGCGGCGGCTTGAAAAAGAGTACCCCGGCGCGGTCATTGAGGAGTTTTACTCCGATTCTTTTAACGACGCGCCGCTCGCCCGCCTGTCGCAAAGGGCGTTTTGCGTAAGGGGCGACAGGATATATCCGTGGGACGAGTATTTTTCAAAATAAAAAACGCAAAAATAAGAGATAAAGCAAAACTAAAATTGCTTTATCTCTTTTATTCAGCGCTCTTATTTTATTTCGAAAAGCGTGCTTATAACTCCGTTCGCGCAGGCGCAAAGAGCGTAACCCGAAGGGGTCTTCGCCGTCTTTACTGTGACCGCGTCGCCGTATTTTACGGGGCGCAGGTAAGATATGCGCGCCTCCGAAAAATCGACCTTTTCGGGCAGCGCCTCGGGTATAATATCAACGTAGGCGGCGTTGTGGACGTGCCCGTTGAAATCGAGGTCGGCGCGGCGCAGTATAAAGGGCTTTTCCGTATCGTATAAGTCTAACGGGCGCAGTTTTTCGGGCGCGCCCTCGAAAACGCGGGTCTGTTCGGGCGAGTACGCCGTCATAAGCTCTTGCGTTATTCGCGAAAGCCGCCCCGAGGAAAGATCGGAAAGGCAGAGCCGCGCCTCGCCCAAAGCCGCCGTTTCGCCGGTCTTTGTTTTCAGCGTGAAATCGCGGAAAACGGAGGAAGAGGGCGTTTTGCCGCCCGTCCACGTCGTGACGAGCAAGGGTTCCGAAACGCGCGGGCGCGAAATGAACTTGACGCGCCAGTCGTAAATTATCCACACGGCGCCTTTATGCTCGCCTATTATGCTGTCGCGCGCGGCGTCCGAATGATGCCCGCCGGCGTTTTCAAACGCCTCAAAGACAGAGCGCCATGACAGCCGCCCGCTTTCGTCAAAATCCGAAAGACCGGGGCAAAAAGTTTCCTCAAAAAACATAGACGCCTCTCAAAATCCCTTGTCGGGCAGGATGCAGACGACGTTTTTGCCGCGCGCCTCCTCGCGCTGAGCGACGTTTATCGCAGCGACCAGGGCGGCGCCCGAGCTTATGCCGCAGCATATCCCCTCTTTTTCGATAAGATAGCGTTTGGCGTCGAGCGCGTCGGGCATACGCACCTTTATTACCTCGTCAAGTATATACGTGTTGAGTATAGGCGGAATAAATCCCGCGCCGATGCCGGTTATTCCGTGGGGAGACGCGAAGCCGCCCGATATTACGGGCGAATCCGCCGGCTCTACGCCTATTACGGCGCAGTCGGGATAATGGCGGCGTATTATTTCGGCGCAGCCCGTTATTGTGCCGCCGGTGCCTATACCCGCGACTATGTAATCTATCTGAATACCGGTCTTAAGCAGCTCTTTCGCGGTGCCGGCGCGGTGCGCCTCGGCGTTGTCCTCGCTTTCAAACGGGTCGAAGATGGCGGAACGGGGCAGTCTTTCTTTAAGCTTCTGCGCCGCCTCCTTCGCGCCTTCGGTGCCCGATCTCGCGGGGGTCGTAAGGACTTTGGCGCCGTACGCCTCGACCGTGGCGATACGCTCTTTCGGCGTGTCGTCGGGCATAACTATAACGCATGAAAGAGAGAGCGCGGCGCATACCATCGCCATCGAAACGGCGCTGTTGCCGCCCGTCACCTCTATAACGGTGAAGTCGCGCCCGATCATGCCCTTTTCCAGAGCGCCCTTTATCATGAAAAGCGCCGAGCGGTCCTTTACCGAGCCCGTCGGATTTAAGTATTCGGCTTTACCGTAAAGGTCGGCTTTAAGGGAAAACGCGGCTTTTATCCCCCGTAGCTCGATAAGCGGGGTGTTTCCTATGGTTTTCAGCGCGCTGTCGTAAATTCCGCCCGCCATAAAGATCCCCTCCCGTTTGTTAAAAATAGGTATCGACAAGGCGTGATAATTGTGATATCTTATATACGGATAAGTATCGAAGAAAAAGTTTTTTACTTATTTCATTATATAGTATATTT
Source organism: Clostridia bacterium (assembly GCA_017444965.1). Lineage (GTDB taxonomy): Bacteria > Bacillota > Clostridia > Oscillospirales > Butyricicoccaceae > RGIG3513. The sequence goes on from JAFSVO010000098.1 coordinate 3,983, forward strand.
ATTTTTTTTACAATAAGGAGGAGCAAAAATGCACAAGAAACTGTTCATACCCGGCCCCGTTGACGTGCGCGCCGACGTTCTGGAAAAAATGGCGACGCCCATGATAGGGCACAGAGGAAAGGCGGCGACCGCCCTTCAGAAGAGCATAAGCGAAAAGGTACAGAAGGTATTTCAGACCAAAAATACGATAGTTCTTTCCACCACCTCCGGCTCGGGCCTTATGGAAAGCGCGATCCGTTGCTGCACGAAAAAACGCGCCGCCGTGTTTTCGATAGGCGCTTTCGGCGACAGATGGTATAAAATGGCGGTCTCAAACGCCGTCCCCGCAGACAAGTTCCGCGCGGAAGACGGCAAGGCGACCGACCCCGCTGAGGTCGATAAAGTCCTCGCGACGGGCAATTACGACCTTTTGACGATAACCCATAACGAGACCTCCGTCGGCATACAGAACCCCGTCGAGGAAATAGCTAAGGTAGTCAAAAAATATCCCGACGTCGTATTCTGCATGGATACCGTAAGCTCTATGGGCGGCACCAACATCCCCGTAGACGAGCTGGGCGTCGATTTCTGCATAACCTCAACTCAGAAGTGCTTAGGGCTTCCTCCCGGAATGTCTATCGCGTCGGTTTCCGAAAAGGCGTACGAGCGCGCCAAGACGGTCGAGCACCGCGGGCTTTATCTCGACATCGTCGAAATAATGGACAAGGTGCGCGTTGACGATAAATATCAGTATCCCTCCACGCCGTCTCTTTCCCACATGTTCGCGCTTGACTATCAGCTCGACTGCATACTCAAAGAGGGGCTTGAAAACCGCTGGGCAAGGCATACCGAAATGGCGAAGGTCGTAAGAGAGTGGGCGAAAAAGTACTTCGCTCTCTTCTCCGACGAAAGATACCTTTCCAACACTCTTACCACCATAACCAACACGAGGGGCATTTCGGTCGCGGATCTTAACAAGGCGCTCGGCGAGCGCGGATACGAGATATCCAACGGCTACGGTTCTTTAAAGGAAAAGACCTTCCGCATAGCCCACATGGCGGACACCGATATGGACACCTTAAAGGCGCTGCTTCACGAGATAGAAGACATACTCGGACTGGAGGCGTAATATGAAAAAGATACTCGTTACCGACGGAATGGAAAAGGAAGCGCTGGCTTCCCTCAGAGCCAAGGGCTATGAAGTCACCGAAAAGTTTTTCGAGCCCGAAGAGCTCGCGAAGAATTTAGGCGCCTTTGACGCCGTAGTCGTAAGGTCGGCGACTAAAGTGCGCCAGCCGATAATCGACGAGGCGAAAAAGGGCAATTTAAAGCTTATAATCCGCGGCGGCGTCGGCGTTGACAATATTGACGTCGCCTATGCGGAAGCAAACGGCATAGCCGTCCGCAACACTCCGCGCGCGTCCACCGCGTCGGTCGCCGAGCTCGCGCTCGCGCACATGTTCGCGCTCGCGAGATTTATAGGCGTTTCCAACTACACGATGAGATGCGGCGAATGGAACAAGAAAAAGTACGAGGGCGTAGAGATAGCGGGCAAAACGCTCGGCATAGTCGGCTTCGGCAGGATAGGCAGAGAGCTTGCTTCCAAAGCGCACGCTCTGGGCATGAAAATAATCGCGACCGACGTGATGAAGGTCGAAAACGCGCCCGATTACGCCGAGATAACCACCTTTGAAGAAGTGCTCAAAAAGGCTGATTTTATTTCTCTGCACGTTCCGATGCCCAAGGATAAAAAGCCCGTCATTACGGCAAAAGAGATCGCCGCGATGAAGGACGGCGCCTTTATCATAATCGCGGCGCGCGGCGGCATAAGAGACGAAGACGCGCGTTGCGACGCGCTTGACAGCGGCAAGCTTTCGGGCGCGGGGCTTGACGTTTTCGCCGAAGAGCCCTGCAAAAACGAGCGCCTTCTCAAAAATCCCAAGGTATCCGTAACGCCGCACATCGGCGGCTCCACTAAAGAGGCGCAGACCAGGATAGGGCAGGAAATAGTCGACATCATTGACGGCTTTTTCGCCTGAAAGGAGAAAAAATGGCAAAGGTAAGACCTTTTAAGGCGGTGCGCCCGGCGCCCGAGTACGCGGCGAAAGTCGCGGCGCTGCCTTACGACGTCATGTCGTCGGACGAGGCGAGAGAGATGGTAAAGGGCAACCCCTATTCCTTTCTTCACGTCGACAAGGCGGAGATAGACCTGCCCCTCGGCACCGACCTTTATTCCCCCGTCGTTTACGGAAAGGCGCGCGACAACCTTTATAAAATGATAAAGGACGGCGTGTTTATCGAGGATAACAAGCCCTGCTATTACGTATACCGTCAGATAATGAACGGCAGAGCGCAGACGGGCATAGTCGCCTGCGCCTCGGTCGACGATTATATCGATAACGTGATAAAAAAGCACGAGCTGACGAGAGCCGACAAGGAGGAGGACCGCTGCAACCACGTCGATATATGCGACGCGAACACGGGCCCCATCTTCCTGACCTACCGCGCGAGGGCTGATATCGCCGCCACGGTAGAAAAGTACGTCAAGACCGCGCCGGTCTACGATTTCGTATCCGACGGCGTGTCCCAGACAGTGTGGGTCATATCCGACGAAGCCGACATTTCGGCAATTACCTCCGCCTTTGAGCAAACGCCCGCGCTTTACATAGCCGACGGGCATCACAGATCGGCGTCCGCCGTAAGAGTCGGCAAAAAGCGCCGCGAGCAGAACCCGGGCTATACGGGAGAGGAAGAGTTCAACTTTTTCCTTTCGGTCCTTTTCCCCGACAAAGAGCTTTATATAATGGACTATAACCGCGTCGTGCTCGACTTAAACGGGCTTACGCCCGGCGAGTACCTTGCGCGCGTGTCCGAAAAGTTTAACGTAGAGCCGTGGAGCCGCCCCGAAGGAACGGTTAAGGAAAAGCATTCCTTCGGCATGTATATGAACGGCAGATGGTATAAGCTTACGGCAAAGACCGGCTCTTTTGACGAAAAAGACGTAATAGGCTCGCTCGACGTGTCCATTCTTCAGCAGAACCTTTTGAGCCCGGTCCTCGGCATAGGCGACCCGAGAACGGATAAGCGCATCGACTTTGTCGGCGGCATACGCGGCATAGGCGAGCTTGAAAAAAGAGTGAACGCGGGCGCCGCGGTGGCTTTCGCCATGTGTCCGACCGACGTTTCCGAGCTTATGAAAATAGCCGACGCGGGACTTATCATGCCGCCGAAAAGCACCTGGTTCGAGCCCAAGCTTTTGTCCGGGCTTTTCGTGCACAAGCTCAAATAATTTCCTGAAATTTACAAAATTTCCGTTTTTTTACAAAAAGACCCGCCGAAAAAACTCGGCGGGCTTTTGTACGGTGAGCTTATTATATTATATAATATGTTCGCGCGCGATACATTATATATAATATATACGCGCGTAAAGCCGAAAAACGGTAAAAATGTAATGAAAAGCCCCCAATGTTACATCTGTGTTACATTTGCCCCGATGTGCTTGACATTCATTTCGGGGATTGTTATGATATAGACATCAAAAAGGTCGAACTATCCGACCGAAAAATTTATAGGAGGAAACACACATGAGCACCCTGAAGAAAATCTTCGCTCTGACGATTGCCATCGCTATGGTAATGTCGGTCGCAGTTTTTGCAGACTTCACTGACAAAAGCGCGATCAACTCCAAATGCGTAGACGACGTCAACCTTCTCTCCGCCATCGGCATAATCAACGGTTATACCGACGGCACCTTCAAGCCCGAAGGCACCATCACCCGTGCCGAAGCTGCCAAAATGATCTACGTTTTGCGCAACGGCGGCGACGATGACGGCGCAGCGAGCTGGAAGGGCGCGGCATCCTTCACGGATGTACCGGCCACCGCTTGGTATGCGGGTTACGTAGCGTATTGCGCGCAGTACAACATAGTTGCCGGCCGCAGCGCGACGACCTTTGACCCCAACGCCAACGTCACGTCCCTTGAACTTGCCAAGATGCTCCTCGTTGTCGGCGGCTACAGAGCCGACGTCCAGGGCTATACCGGCTCCGAATGGGCGACCAACGTCAGGAAAGACGCTGAGAGCGCGGGCCTCCTCGCCGGCTACGGCGCGGCCCTCACCACGGCTGCTCCCAGACAGTGGGCTGCCAAGATGTTCGCTAACTCCATCGACGCCAAGATGGCTGTTTACTACGGCGATATGCTCGCAGTCAACACCAAGGACGCGATGACTGTCGGCGAAAATTACCTCAAGCTCGCGACGGACACCACTTTCGTTCTTGCTAACGAGAACTGGGCCATCGACGACGGCGCGACCGCTGCCGAAGGCAAGACCCGCTTTGAGAACCCGATCGCCGCTGCGGAAGATGATTTCGCGGTAGCAGATGACCTCGTCGGTAAGGAAGTCGTTGTTGCTTACACCGTTAAGAACAACAAGAACGTCATCATAGGCGTATCCGAGACCGGCAAGACCGCTGCAGGCGCCATCACCATCACCAAGTCCGGTTCCGAGAACAACAGATACACCGTCGAAGTCGGCGGCACCAAGCTCTGCTCTGCTGTTCTTGCTACCAAAGCGAACGACGTATTTGACAACGCGAAAGTCGTTTATTCTTCCATAGCTAAGGGCGAGACCCTCAGCGAAGCCAAGAAGAACGTCGGCGCTGCCGTCAACACGGTTGCCGATGCTTACAACCTCATAGCTGTCAATTCCGCCGATCAGACCTCGACCGCGTACGATAAGGACGGCGACGGCGATATCGACTATATCGTCATCAACCCCGTTTACTACGATGAGGTTTCCGGCGATCCCACCAGCACCCGCTTCAACACCACGTTCTATTCCTTCGATATCACCGATAACGACACGAAAGTTAAGTATGCTTCCGGTCTCCAGGATGAAGACTACGTCAAGATCATACCCGACTACGCGTCCGGCGAGATAAAGATCGAAAAGCTGACCGAAGTAGTAGTAGGCGTTGTCTCCGGTACTGCCGGCGACAATAACGAGAAGTACGTCATCGGCGGCACCCCGTACGAGACCTTCTCCTACACCTCCGCTCTTGCGGCCAACCCGAACGAACTCTATGACAACACCGATGCTATCCTTAACAAACTCGGCCAGTCCGTAACGGCTTACACCGACGGCAAGTACATCATCTTCGCCGAGCAGACCAAGGAGTCCGCGGCTACCGTTACCGGCAAGTTCGCGTACATCATCGACGCCTATGATTCCGATGCGGAAGGCCATACGACCGGCCTCATCAAGATCAAGGCCCTCCTTTCCAACGGCACCGTTGCCACGATGGAATTCGACACCAAGGCGAGCGCGACCGAGTATCTCCAGACCGCTGACCTCGGCAATCTTACCACCGGCAATATCGCTGACGTTCTCGTAGCCGGCAACGTCTATGAGTATGCCACCAACTCCGAAGGCAAGATCCGCCTCCGCAAGGCCCCGAAGGAAACCGTTGACGTCGACTTCACGAAGATCGATAACGCTGTCTTCGATTTCGACAAGCAGACCATAGGCGCTTACGGCATTGATGAAGGCACCTACGCGTTTGTCAAGTACAATGAGAAGAAGGGCGACACCGACGCTTCTTACAAAGTTGTCAAGGCTTCCGAATTCAAGAACGGTATGGACGGCCAGAAGCTCACGGTTTATGCGCACTCCACCGCGAAGGGCACGATCAGCGCCGCTATAATCACGGTTTACGACGCGACTGCTCAGGGCGGCCTCAATCCGGACGGCACGCTGCCCGGCATGACCGACACCAAGGTCGTATTCATCACCAGCAAGATGTACTACAAAGCCTATGATGCAGAAGACGAAGAGACCAAGAACTACATCCAGGGCATTGACATCAAGACCGGTGCGACCGAGACTTACGTCATAGCGAACGCTAACCCTGCTGACAAGATCTTCCAGGAGACCACTGATACCTCCGACCTCAGAGCCTCCTTCTTCGAACTCGAACCCGACGGAGACGAATACGTCTTTACGCCTGTTGCAGATGCCGGTTGGGTCATCGACTCCGTATCCGGTGTTTCCTCCAAGGCGATCCAGCTTAAGGGCAAGGGCGTCATCAACTCCGGTGACGACGAAGTCAAGGACGTCAAGGTTTACGTCAGGAACAGCAACAGCGGTGTCTCCGCCAGCTCCTTCAGCGCCATCACGGCTGCTAAGAACGACGCGAAGAACATCATGCTCCACTATGACGGAACCGAAATAGACATCATCGTCTATGCTTCCAACGCGTCCAGAGACGTTGACGGTTACTGGTATTAATAACTGACCTGATAAGTCGACAAACCCGAGCGATCGGGTAGTATAAAGGGAGCCCCTCCGCGAAAGCGGAGGGGCTTTCCTTTTGCCTTTTTGCTGCTTTTATTTTGCAAAACGGCAGATATTATTCTTGCCTTTTTATTGCCTTTGTGTTAAAATCAAAGAGTAATAATGGATAAATATACTGGTATGGTATATCCTCAAAAAGAAGAGGTGCGGAAATGAACGAAAAAAAGGATTATATGGAAATAGATCTGCTGAGATTGGGCAGAGCGATACTCAAGCGCTGGTGGCTTATCGCGATAGTTTCAATACTCGGCGGCGTGATAGCGTTCGGGTACGCGTCGTATTTTGTCAAGCCGACTTATACGTCTAAGGCGCAGATACTCGTCGTGAACAGCGCCGCGAGCAATACCGCCGGCAGAAACCCGACGGCGTCAGAGCTTAACGCGGCGCAGCAGCTCGCGAACACTTATATGGTCATTATCAAATCGACCTCTACTATGAAAAGAGTCATGGATAAGCTCGGCATCAACGTTTCTCCCGAAGTGCTGCAGAGGATGATAAAGACCGAAATAGTGCCCGACACCGAGATATTCAAGGTAAAGGTCACGGCGTTGTCCCCCGAGGGCGCGAAGCAGATAGCCGACGCGCTCGTCGAGGTCTTCCCCGAGGAGATACCTTATCCGAACAGCGTGCTCAACGTTATTGAAGAGCCCGACCTGCCGAGGTCGAGGACCTCGCCCAACCGCACGAGATACGCCTTCATCGGTATGGTCTTAGGCTTCATTTTAAGCGCCGGCATAGTCGTTATCACCGATATGACCGACGATATCATCCGCAGCGAGGATCACCTCGTACAGAATTACGATCTGCCGATACTCGTCGTCATACCCGACCTTCACGATTACGGCGAAGGACATTCGACGGGATATTACCGTTACTCCTCATCTAAACCCAAGGAAGGAGAAACAAAATGATCACCATAAAGAAGAAAGACAAAAACGGCAATACCAAGACAATAGAAGTAAGACAGACGATAGGCAAGAACTTAAGCTTTTCCGCGTCCGAGGCGTATAAGCTTTTAAGGACGAATATACTTTTCTCGATAGCAAGCGACAAAAAGTGCAAAACGGTAGGCATCACCTCGGCTCTCGCGGGCGAGGGAAAATCCACCACGGCGATAAACCTCGCCTACACGATGGCGGAGGCGAACAAAAAGGTCCTTCTGCTCGAGTGCGATATGCGCCGCCCGAGTATCGCGAAAAAGCTTGAGCTTCGCGGCACGCCCGGCCTTTCGAACGTTCTCGCGGGCCTCAGCACGTTGGAAGAGGCCACGCAGTCGGCGCTTTTGAACGATCTTTATATAATCACCGCGGGCGATATCCCGCCGAATCCCTCCGAGCTTCTGGATTCCGAAGCGATGAAGCATACGCTCGAGCAGCTTAAGGAAATATACGATTTCATTATTTTCGACCTGCCCCCCGTAACGCTCGTGTCCGACGCCCTTATCGTATCCAAGCTGGTCGACGGCATAGGGCTCGTCGTGCGCCAGAATTACAACAGCAGGCAGGCGTTATCCGACGCCGTCAATCTTTTCAAGTTCACCGAGGGCAAGCTTCTCGGCTTTATCGTGACCGGTTCGATCAGCACCAAAAAAGGCTACTATAAGAAGTACAGCAAAAAATATAATTATTACAGAAAGAGCTACGGCTACGGTTACGGCTACGGTTACGGATACGGACAGAAAAAGGTATCTTCCATCTTTAATAAGGAAACAGACAAAAAGACCGAAAAATGACCGATTATCATACTCATATCCTTCCCGGAATAGACGACGGATGTCAGACGGTCGAGGAAAGCGTTGCCGTGCTGAACATGCTGAAGGAGCAGGGGGTCACGCGGGTCTACGCCACCTCCCATTACTATTCGGGGCAGAACAGTCCGGAAACTTTTTTAAGGCGCAGAGAAAGCGCCTGGCAAAAGCTTAAACCGTATCTTACGCCCGATATGCCCGAGGTGCTGCTCGGGGCGGAGATAGAATACTTCGACGGCATGAGCCGTATAAAGGGCGTTTACGACTTAGCGCTTGAGGGAACGCGCATTTTGCTTATCGAGATGCCGGAAGAGCGCTGGTCTTACCGCACGGTAAGCGAGATTCTTGAAATAAACGGCAACAGCGGGTATACCGTGATGATAGCTCACGTCGACAGGTACGCCCTTTTTCAAAAGAAAAACACGCTGAAGGCGCTTGTATCGGAAGGCGTCATTATGCAGGGCTCGGCTGATTTTTTCGCGCTTCCTCCGACAAGGAAGAAAGCTTTGAAAATGCTCAGGAAAAACGAGATACACGTGCTGGGAACAGACGCGCACGACCCTGTTTCAAGACCGCCGAGGATGAAGCAGGCTGCGGAAGTGATAGAAAAGCGTTTCGGCGAAGGCGTGTTGGCGGACCTTATAGTCTGATTTCTAAGAGGTGCAGCTGCTTATGAAAAAGTTATATGAAGCTCCGGCGGCGGAGATATTCGTTCTGAAAACGCAGAACGTTCTCGGCGCGTCGGATCCGTATAACAACGAAGGATATCTTGAATGGGATTTCGAGGGAGGAAACTGAGATGAAAAAATTGTTATCCGTTCTGATAGCGGCCGTGATGATAGCGTCCTTGTTTCCCGTTCTTCCCGCGGCGGCTGCCGCCACCCCCGAGACAGACATAATCGCGTATAACCTTATAAACGCCGACAACGTTTATATCGCCTATCTCGCGTCTTTCGAGAACGTGCCGTCCGGCGCGGAAAAAGGCGTGCTCGTATGGACGGCGCCTCAGGCGGATTACACTTACGCGAACGCCGAGTATCAGCTTTCCTCGAGCGGCAAGAACGGCGTTTACGACGTCTTCGAATTCCGTCATCTTTCGGCGCGCAAAATGACCGACGATATTTACGCGGTCTCTTATATCAAAAAGGACGCGCAGATTTATTACGGCAGTCTTACAAAGTACAGCGTGCTCCAGTACGTTTATAACAAAATGGGGAAAACGAGCTCAAGCGGCACGACGTCCGTCGCGCTTTTAGAGGTGCTTGCCTCCATGCTCGACTGGGGCGCTTCCGCGCAGAGATATTTCGACTATAATACGGATCGCCTCGCGAGCGAAAACTTTTATCAGATAAAGATAGAGGGCGGCACCCTGCCCGACGGCACGCGCAGAGGCCTTTTCAAAGAGGGCGACAGCGTTACCGTGACGACCGACGGCACGGTGGCTTATCCCGCGTGGGTAGACGACGCGGGTCTTGTCCTCGGCAACGGGCCGACGCTTACCTTTAAGGTCGGCAAAGAAAACAGGGTTATTTCCGCGAAAAAGAAATACGTCGTCTGCTATTTCGGCGACAGCGTGCTTTCAAACAACTACACGGGCGACTACGTCAGACAGTTCGCCGCAGCCGACGGCATACTTGTAAACAGTATCGCGAGAACTTACTACACGCTCGACAAAAACGGCACCTCGTCCTGCTACGACCCGTACGAATTATACGACTGGACCAATTCGTCGAGCCCCGTTATAAAAACCAACTCAGCCGCGGCGCGCCGTATGGTAGCGGCGCTTACGAACGAAAATCAGCCGGTCGACTTTTTCGTGATGGATACCGGCCGCGGCAGAACGATGTTTTCGGGCCTGTCCTTTTCGACCCGCTCGAAAACGGCGACAAGGAAGATATATAACGATTATCTTGCGTCCAAAGGCGGCAAAATGCTTCTTTTAGCCCCTCCGGGGTTTCAGGACGGCTCTTTGCAGTTTGACGTAACGCAGTATACGTCGGGTCAGACCGAATACAAAATAAGCAGCCTCGCGGGCGACCGCTCGGCGCACAATACGGTAATAAAGAATTACGCGAACAGCGTCGCGTCTTACGTCGGCGGCAACAGCTCGGTCGCCCTGATAGGCGACGCGGTCGAGTATTTCATTGAGAATTATTCCGACACAAATATAGACCTTTACGAAAAGGACGGCGTTTACTTCAGCCGCGCCGGCGCGTATTTTGAAGCGTGCCTGCTCTATTCGTACATGTTCGGAAAACAGACGTCCGGCATAGAGGTTTACGGCGTGCTTGACGAAGGCACGGCGAAGATCATGCAGGCGGCGTCCGACGCGTATCTCGCGCACGCGGGAAAGACGCTTACGCCGCACGTCAGCTCCGGCTCCGAAGGATTTAAGGCGAGCGCGGTCATAGACCCGCGTCTTCTGCCCGCGAGCCCCGACGTTACCAAGACCGAGACGTATCACGCAAATTACGACGCGCTTCTTTCGGTCGCGCAGGCGTATTACGCGAGGGGCGCGCTTGCCCAGTACGACGACAGCTCGACTATATACAAACGTTTTTCAACGAGCAATCTGCCCGAGAACGCCACAGTTCAAAAGACGCTTTATTTAAACTGCGCGACCTTCGTTCACAACGTCTATAAAAACGCGTTCGGCTTTAATTTCGGCGGTTACGCGGTCACGTGGAACATGCTGAGGCAGGCGGTCAACGCCGACATTAAGGTCTTCAGCATACCGACGGGCGGCATCACGAGCGAATACGGCGGCGACGTCGCGGCGGCGAGAGCGGCGTTTATGTCGGTGCTCGAGCCGGGCGACGTAATAATCAAATACAGCGACTCGGTAGGAAACGGCCACGCTATGCTTTATCTCGGCAACGGCATGATAGTGCACAGCACGTCGGGTCACCAGTCGGGCGGCACTTCAAGCTATGATATGAATATACCCGCGGAAAGCTATGAGGCGCGCGGCACGGTATGCTTCGATCCCGTTTCTGTCTGCATAGACGAAAACGGAAGCAGCTTTATGTTTGAAGACACGTGGGAGGTCGGTATTTTAAGGCCCTTCTTAAGAGGTCTTACGCCAACCGAGCAGACAACAAGGCGTATGAACAATCTTTCGGGCCTCGTCGTTTCCCGCCTTACGAGCGCGCCCGAGGGGACGAGCGTTTCTCCCGGCGCCGACGTGACCTTTACCTTCTCGGCAAGGAACGACACCTCTTCGGTCAAGACGGTAGAGTTCGGCGAGGCGCTCGACTCGAACCTCACTTTTAAACACGGCGATTTCACTTATTATTCGGCTTACGGCAAGTATTACAAGACGCTGACGATAGCTCCCGGCGAGACGTGCTTCGCAAGCTACACGGCGACTGTAAAGAGCACGGTCGCCGACGGAACGGTGCTCGCGTGCGCGTCGGCAACGGCGAACGGCATGACTATAAACGCGACGCCCGTGCTTGTAAAGAACTCGTTCACTCCGCTTTATTTCGCGGAAAAGCTTGAAAGCGCGTCAAAGGCGGGCGCGAACGATTACGCCCTTATCTCGGGCGTTTACAGCGAGGCGTTCGGCTATACTCTGCCCTTTACTTCGGCAAGCGATCTTTTCTCAAAGGTGTTCACCGTATCCGGCGGCACGGCGTCTCTTAATACGGCGTCCAATACGACCCGCGCGCTCGTGGCGTCGAACCTCTACGGCGGCAAGGATTTCCGCGAGGGCTCGGCGGCAAGCAGGATAATGACGACGGCGCCCAACGCTATCATGCCGGGCGACGTGATCTACTACGCCGCGGACGTGAACGGCGCGTCCCCCGCGCTTTACCTGTGCGTAAGGCCGGGCGTTCTGGCGCATACCGAGGGCGGCGCCTACCTCGAGCTTTCCAAAGCCGACAGCGGCGATATCATCGAGTCGCTTTTCGGACAAAGCGTTTTCTGCGTGCTTCGTCCGGCGTTCGCCATAGGGCGGTCGCTTACCGCCAAAAAGGCGTTCGTCTTCGGCGACGCGACGATGTACGGAATGCAGGATATACTTATGCCGATGATGAACGAGGCGGGCTATTCGCTCACGATAAGCGCGACCACGTCGTTCAATCTGCCCGGCACGGTGAATTCCTACAACATAAACGAGCTGTTCAACTATAACGACGACAACAGCGAGGTGACCGGCTTCTACACCTACGGCGCGAACCTTCAGAGCGTGCTCGCGAACGCCTCTCTGACAGATTATTTCATAATTCCGACCGGCTCCAACTGGACGCTTATCGACGGCTACCGCAGGACGCGCGCCCTCACCGCGATGAACTACCTGCAGGGCGCGATTAAGGCGCATAACCCGAACGCGAAGCTTATCCTTATGGTATCGCCCCCGTACGAAGACGGCTACGATTTTACACAGATCTGCAGCGGCGGTCTGTCTTCGCTTACCTCGTTTGCCGACCATAACGCGGCGATAGAGGCGTTCAAGCAGGATATTTTAGACAATCTTGACGACGTTTCCAACGTGATAGTAGTCGCGGCGAACGACTCGTTTGCCGAAATACTCGAAAACGAGCCGGATATCGGGCTTTATCTTAACAATATCCAGAACGCGATATCCTACAGAGACGCGCAGGACGTCACGCAGAAGGTCTACAAGACTGTCAACGGCCACAGATTCCCGACGCTTGAGGGACAGTATCTTATCGCCTGCAACCTCTTCAAGGCGATGACGGGCAAGGCGCCCGCGGGTCTGTCTTCGCTCGGCAAGGTGACGGACTACGTCGCCGAAAAGCTTCAGGGCGCGGTCGGCGCGTCCTCGGCGCCCGTGATCCCCGACGACGACAATCCGATAGGCAATAATGACGACCTTTCGGGCGACTGGACGGACGACTGATCTTATAAAAAGCATAATAAAACGCTCTGCGGATTTTCCGCAGAGCGTTTTTCATACCGTTTAAAGAGTTTCGGGATAAACTTTTTTTCGCGCGTCGTACATACGCTGGGCGTCAAGCTTTAAAGCGTATTCTTCCTCGCGCGTCGTCCTTGCCCAGCGCGCCGTAAGATAACCCGCTACGCGCGCGGGGTCAAGCTTTGATTTTCCGTGTGAAAGCGTCTGGAAGGTATTGTAGGATTTATAAAGAGAGGACGAAAGGGGGACCTGCTCGAAGCCCGCCCTGTCAAGTCCCTCGAAAGAGGGCAGGTATTTTTTGAAATAATCGGTGGGCGTATCGCACATTTTCCCGTAACAGCAGGTCGAAACGAGGGCGTCGTGTGAAACGTTTTCGACAAAGAAATCGGGGTGATAGACGTATCCGTCGCCCCATATCCACGGCCTTGCGCCGTTTCTTTCGCACGCTTTGAAAAGCGAGTTTACGTCAGACAGCCAAAGTTCCGGGCTTCTTATTATAACGGCGTCGCAATTGAGCTGATTTTCGAGATCCTCTTCGTCGAGCCCTAAGTGAAAGAGTGAGGGAGACCCGAAAAGCCCGCATACCTCGTCTATTATCTCGCCGCATACCCTGCGGTAGATATCGCTGCCCGCCATACGGCCGTATTCCTTGAGCCACGCGTCGTGACAGGCCGAAAAATTGAGTTTCGGCACGGGCGTTATCCCTTTTGAGCGGAATTTTGACAAAATGCGGTCGAGTTCGGCTTTTGAAAGCGCGTTAGGCGCGCATATCTCGGGGTGTTTCCGTAACTTTACGGCGTCGCCCACGTCGATAAGCACTGTGTTGAATTTTCGTTCGCAGAGAAAGTCCGCCATTTCAGCCCAAAGGGCAAAGTCGTTTTCGTTTTCGGGCGAGTAGGGCTTCGGCATATACCATCCCAAAGGGCTTGAATACTCGTCGTACCACATATGGTTCGAAAGCTCCATATAAAAAGCCCATATCATACCGTTTCCCATTTTCGCGCTCCTTAAAAAAGAGGTATTTTCCGGCTTTTAAACCGAGGCCTCGCGGTGATGCTCGTCCTTCATCTCGTACATTTTCGCGTCGAGCTCTTTCATAAACACGTCTACGCCGTCGCTGCAAAAGGGCATTACGCCGTAAGACACGGACAGCTTGTACGGACGGCCCTCTTCGTTAAAGGCGTCTATTTTTTTGGTTACCTCGTCCATATACGCGTAAAGCTCTTCGGGCGCGCCTGTCTGCTTGAGCACGATGAACTCGTCGCCCGCGAAGCGGAACACCCATTCGCCGTCGCCGCCGCAGCTTTTCAGTATCTCGGTAAGCGCTTTAAGCGTTTTATCGCCCTCGGAATGGCCTATCATATCGTTTATGCTTTTAAAACTGTCGATATCGAGCATCACGCCGGCAAATTCGCGGTTTTGGCTTATCCACGACGAAATGATGCGGTCCATATAATGGCGGTTATAGGTGTCGACGAGCGGATCTATATACGCTATCTCGTTCTGCTGCATCATGAACAGGGCGACGAGCCCTATTGCCGAAGAGAGCCACGCGAGCGAGATACCGTAGACTACGAACTGCACCCCCGCGCCGGTGACTATGGGCAGGAGAAATACGACGAAATCAAGGAAAGCCCTCGCGCCGTTTTCCTTTTCATAGCGCTTTAACGCTATGAAGATGGACGCGCAGAAGTAAACTATCACGGCGTAGTATAAGTAAAACAGAGGTCCGCGCGAGTATTCGTTCTGCGGCGAAATGTAAAACGAGAGGGGAAAGAAAAAGTTCACAACGTTTACGGCAAGCATAGCAGCGGCGACGATTATCTGCGGCTTGTATATCTTTTTTATCCTCGCCGTGTTGCCGTAAAGGGACAGGTCGGCGTAAAACAGCACAAGCAGGGGAAGAAGCATGTTTGCCGAGAAAATGTAGGTGTTGATCGCGTAACTCAGCACCCTCGCGCCGGGGAAAAGCTTTCCCTCTATAACGTAGGAAAGTATCTCCATAGCCGCGCCTAACATAACGCCGAAAAGGATTACGGTATAGAGCTTGTCTTCCGGTCGTCTCCTTAATATCTTGGCGCGGGAAACGAAAAACAGTATCAGCAGAAGGAATATGGCGACACAGTTGACGATGTAGATCGAACGAAGATCCATAACACGAAAACTCCTTCGGTTTGTTTTTTGAGCCTCAGGGCGCGGCGGAAAGAAAATCAGTCAATAATAACGGCTTTATCTGAGAAAGCGGAGCGCCCGGTCGCGCCGGACACGCCGTCCGCGGTCACGTCGGGCGTCCCTACGAGCAGGACGGCGACGGCTTTGAAGGAAACGGGAACGCCGAGCTTTTCGCATATCGCGTCGTGGTCTTCACCGTTCAGCGTCATCGTCGGCGAAGAAACTATTTTAACGCCGTACCCTAAGGACGAGGCGGCGATATACATATTCTGCGCCGCAAGCCCGCAGTCGAAATCGGGGTCGGGCGAGGGCGTGCTTTCGTCCTTATAAATGAATATCGCGAGAGGAGACGAGCCGAGCGACGCTTTGGGGCCGCCTGAGACGCCCTTCGGCGCGCCTCCCTGCGGAGGAGGTACGGGCTTATCGCCGTCCGGCGCGGGCGCGTTTTCTCCCTGCGGGAAGGCGGGCATGTCTCCGCCGCCCGAAGGCGCGGGCGCGCCTGCGCCCGGCGCTTTCCCCTGCGATGAAAGCTCTGTCAAAAGGTCTTTATCCGTAACGGCGGCAAAAAACCACGGCTGCTGATTTATCGCGCTTTCGGCGGCGAGCCCCGCCGCGAGTATCGTTTTAATATCCTCTTCCTTTACGGCTTCGTCGGAAAAAGCCTGAGTCGTGCCGGCGTTCATGATAACGCCGACGGCGCTTTCGCCTTTTTCGGCGGGCGCTTTGTCCGCGCCGCCGCAGCCGGCAAGCAGGATGAATACAAGAGCGAGAGATATCGCCGCAAAAACAGTTTTTTTCATAAGACGATAAGTCCTTTCGGTCAATTATTCTTTAATAAGGTTTTTAAAGCGTCTCGAAAAGCGCGTCGGGATTTATCCGTTTACCTTTACCGCGCGCCGCGCGGGCGCTTTGCCGTCGGTTATGAAGAAGACGCCGGCGCTTTCCCACAAGGGCGCGTCAAAGCTTACGGGCGCGCCCTGCCATGTTATCTCTTTCGCCGAAACGAACCTGCCGCCGCCGTAGCCCGCTATAATAACGCGCGTGCCGCTTTCAAGCTCGCCCGTCAGGGTAAATACGTTTTCTTCAAGCGAGGCGGCGACCGAATCCTCGCCGCATACCGCGCAAACGCCGTACTCGTACTCGTGGGTATGTCCCTCGAGCGTTATCTTTCCGTCCTTAAGATCGTGAGCGTAGCGGTAGACGGGTATGGTCCCGTCGCTCGCGGGGGTTATTATGCCCGACTGCACGAGCGTGCCGTTATAGCCGGTCATATCGGTAACGTCCGGCTCCATCAGCATAGCGAGGATATTGCCGTTGTACCTGTCCATCGTGAACACGTAGGCGCCCTTTTCAAAGGTGACGACCTGCTCGGACAGAAGAAGGGCCTCTTCGCTTGAGCCCTTGTACTGCTGAAGCGAAACGGCGGAGCCGGAGTCTATCTCATAGTATTCGATGCCGTGCTGCTTTGCGAGCCACGCCGCCGTCAGCGCGCCCGAGGCGTCTTTGGGTATGACGTAAGCGGTCGGGCGGACGCGGGTGCGCACCGCCTTGTCCTTGTGGTACATATAACTCGTGGCGTTCGCGTCTTTTACCGTGCCGTCGGTAAGATTCCACGTCGGGCGGGGCGCGTAAATATATTTCTTGTTGGTGCCGTGCTCTATTATAAGAAGGTCGTCCCCGTCGTAAACGGCGCCTTTTTCGGCGACGCCTTCGCGGTACTGAGCCACGACCTCGCGCACGGTCTGCTCATGCTCGGCTACGTAGTCGATTATCGATTCGGCTACGGCGTACTGCGCCATAACGTTCCTTGCGAACTTGGCAAGGCCGGAATAGTGGCCGTTCGACTCAACAAGGAAAGATACGCTTCCCGCAAGTCCGAAATATTCCTTTGAAATGGAATAGTTGGCGGAAGAGGTGGTCTTGCCGTCGCAGTCGTAGTAAAACGCCCTTATCCCCAGGTCGCGGGTGCGGGTAAAGCATTGCCCGACAATGCTCATAAGAAGGTCGTTTTTCGCGTCCGTTGCGTTGAGATTGTAAGCGAGGCCTATCTGCACGTCGTCTAACGGACCGGTCACGGTGTTCGTGCCGCCGAACTCATGCGCGTCGATGCTCACCTCGGGGAGGAAGAGATTGTAAACGCTGTGTACGAGCCTCATCTCGGGGCTCTGCAAACGCATATTGTCGCGGTTCATATCGGTATCGTTATTAACGTTTTTTCTTATAAAATCATGCGAGCCGTCGGGATTGACCCTCGGCACGACGCAGACGTTTATCCTGTCGAGCACGCTTTCGCCGTACGTTCCGTCAAGCCTTTTGATAAGAGCCAGCGCGCCTTCGCCCGCGGAAACCTCGTCGGCGTGTATCTGTCCCTGTAAATATACCGTCGCCTTTCCGTTGGCGTGAACGAGCGCCGCCGCGTCTTCAAGCGTTTCGGCTGACGAAATATCCGTTTTCGTGAAAATAACGACGGGGAAGTCGTAGCTGTAAGAGGGCGTTTTTCCGATTATATACAGATACATATCGTCGTCTGCTCCGTCAAGCCCGTAAAGGAAATCCATCATCTCGGTCTGCGTGGTCGCCTGAGTCGCCGGGTGCCCCTCGGCAAAATACGGCGTTTCGAAGACCTCTTCATATCCGGGCCACAGCGAAGGCGAAGAAAGCAGGATATTGTCCAGAACCTCCTGCGTGTGTCTGTATACGTATACGTTTGCTTTCGGCTCGAACCAGCTGCCGATCCTTTTGCCCGGGTTTTCGGTCACGACGTGATCGGCGGCGGCCTTTTCCGCGGAATACCAGAAGTTTTTGTTGACAGTATAATAGCCCGAGCCCGAACAGGTGAAGCTGTAATTCCCGACGGGCAGGCTGTAAAACGCGTAAACAGTCGCGTCGCTTTCGGTTATGACCTCTGACTCGGGGACGGTATCTCCCGCCATTTTAAAGCCGTTGTAAAGAGTAAGCTTTACGTTCTTCGGCAGTCTGAAGAAAAGCCCTACGGGATCCTCCACGCCGCTTATAAGCCATTGCTTTTGAGAGGCGGCGGTTTCGGTATAAAGTATCTCGTCGCCCTGCGGGATATATACGAAAGCGCCGTCCGGCACGGACGCCGGCGTCGTTATATAGGGGATCTTGTTATTCGGGGTGTCGAGTATTTTAAAGCAGGTCGTCCCCGAAACGGCGGAGAGCGTCAGACGGCAGGCGGGCATAATGGCAAGCGTGCCGCCGCCGGTAAAGGAGTTTACG
Organism: Clostridia bacterium; assembly: GCA_017444965.1. Classification (GTDB taxonomy): domain Bacteria; phylum Bacillota; class Clostridia; order Oscillospirales; family Butyricicoccaceae; genus RGIG3513. The sequence continues at coordinate 22,356 of JAFSVO010000098.1, forward strand.
TTAAGTTCGCCTTTGTGAAGCTCAAGCGTATGCCCCTCGGTCGCGGATAAGTTTATGACGGAATTGCCGGTGCAGACGGCGGAAACGTCTCCGTTGACCGTGCAGTCGCAAAGCGAAAGGGTGATGTTTCCCGAAACGCCGTTCAAGCCGCCGGCGGCGATCTCGCTTATAACGGCGCCGTTCGATACGGTTATTTCGACGTTTCCTTTCGATTTGTCCGATCCGCTTACGTTCGCGCCGCAGAGCTTGCCCGCCTGCGCGCCGCTTACCGTCATATAACAGTTTCCGGTAAGCATGTGATTGTAAGACGAGGATATGACGGTGGTCACCGTGCCGCCGATCAGGGCAAAGTGAATATCGCCCTTCATATTGTTAAGATAAGGCCCGGCGTAAACGTTGCGCCACGTGCCCGAACGTACCGTCACGTTCGTGTCGCCCGTATAGTCGCCCGAACGGTAAGCGCCTATTATGGTGAAATAATATCCCGCGGAGCTCGGCAGGGTCGTCACGTTTTCGCCTATCGTCAAAGGATATCCGTTCGCTACGATAAAGCAGTGATTTGACGATGAATTATATATTTGCTTAAAGGTTACGTTTTCATATTTTGTAGGGCCGATATGCTTGTAGTCGTTCTTTATCTGCATCTCGGTCTCGGGCGTGACGCCGCTTACCGCGACCGTGTAAACGTGCGTGTTGAAGGTCGAGGGCGCGGGGCCGGAAGACTCGGTAAGATCGAGCGCCCCCGTAAGAACGATATTTCCGACGGCGTCGGGGTCGCTTAAAAGATACGCGTCCGCCATAAGCGCGTTAAGCAGGTCGTAAGCTTTTGACAAAGTGCGGACCGGATTGCTCGAGCTCGTGCCGGCGTTGCCGTCGTTTCCCGCCTCGCCGTTTAAGTATATTGTCAGCGGCTCGCTCACGCTTATAAGCCACTGTTTTTTGCCGCCGACGGTTTGCGTGAACGCTGTCTCGGTTTTTTGCGGCTCGTAAACGAAAGCGCCGTCCGGCGTCGACCCGGGCGCCGTGATATAGGGCGTATCGCTTAAGGGAACGCCCGAAACGCTGAACTTCGACGTCCCTTCCACGCTTCCGAGCGTAAGGCGGGCAAGGCTCCCGAGCGTGAGCGTGCCGCCGCCCGAGAAGGCGCCGGCGTATAATTCGCCGCCGCCGATACTTAAGGTCTTTCCCTCGTCCGCGGCGAGGATGACGGATGAGCTTCCGCCGCAGTTTGCCGACACGGCGCCCTTTACCGCGCAGTTTTTAAGTGTAAGCGACGCGTTTCCCGAAACGGTCGCCGAGGTGCCGCTCTCGCCGTCGCTGTAAGTGCCGGCGTGAATACTGCGCCACGTGCCCGAAAGGACGGTAAGGCTCGTGCCGCCCGAAAGCGTCCCCGTCTTTGCCGGGCCGAGTATAGACAGATAAACGCCCGTCGAGCTCGGCAGAGTCGTCACGTTTTCGCCTATCGTCAAAGCGTGTCCCTTCGCCGCGATGAAGGAGGGAGCGTCGCTGTCAAGCTTTTTAAAGGTTATGTTTTCGTAAACCGTCGGGCCCAACTGATTGTAGTCCTTCGTTATCTGAAGTTGTATATCGGGGGTAAGCCCGCTTACGCGGACAGTATATATATGATTGTCAAACCCGGGGTTCGGCGCGCTGCTCGTCACGAAGGCGACGTTGCTTGTCAGAACGACGCGCCCTTCGGCGGAGGGATCTTCCGCAAGACCGGCGTTTTTCATAATTGTATTTAAGCACTGGTAAGCCTTTGTCATGGTCTTGACGGGCTTGTCCGAACTTGTCCCGCTGTTCCCGTCGCTGCCGGTGTTTCCGACGTAAACGGTCAAAGGCGCGCTTTCGGCGAAAGCGGAAAGCGTCAGGGCGAATAATACCGCCGCCGCGAGAAGGAGAAAGATGAGAAATCTTTTGTTTTTCATTTAAAGCCCGCCTTTCTTTTATGTCAGCCCCGCATATCAATAGTTCGTTTTAATACAGCCGCGCAGCGGCGCGCCGCCGTCGCCGGGGAAAAATACCGCGGCGCTTTCCCACAAGGGCGCGGCGAAGGATAACGGCTCGCCTTTCCAGATAAGCTCTTTTGCGGAAACGAACCGCCCGTCTTTATAGCCCGCCGCGAAAACGCGCGTACCGTTCGCAAGCCCGCCCGAAAGCGTAAAGACGCCGTCCGAGAGAGTTACGGCCACCGAATCCTCGCCGCAGACCGCGCATATGCCGTTCTCAAAAGAGTGCGAATGCGACTCAAGCGTTATCTTGCCGTTCTCAAGGTCGCGCACGCAGCGGTATATCGGGATAGTCCCGTCGCCGCCCGCCTTAATTATCCCCGACTGCATAAGCGTTCCGTTATATCCCTTCGTGTCTCCGACGTCCGGCTCGAGAAGCACGGCTAAAATATTCCCCGCGCCCTGATCCATGGGGAAGACGTAGGCGCCGTTCTCAAAGGTCACGGCTTTTTCGGGCAAAAGCTCCGCCAAGGCGCTGCTTCCGCTGTACTGCCGAAGATACGCGGAAAACCCGGAGTTTATCTCGTAATAATATATACCGTGCTTTTGTATCAGCGCGGCGGCTCTGTCCGCGCCGGGCGCGTCCTTCGGTATGACGTACGCGGTCGGGCGGACGCGCGCCGTCACCGCCTTGTCCTTCTGGTTCATGGTACCCGTAGCTTCCGCGTCCGAAAGGGTCCCGTTCTGAAGATCCCACTTGGGGCGCAGGGCGTAAACGGGAGTTTTCGAGGTGTCGTGCTTAAGCACCAAAAGGTCGTCTTCGTCGTACGCGGCGCCTTTTTCGGCGACCTCCGCGCGGTATTGCGCCACGGCGTCGCGCACGGCCTGACCGTTTTTTACGACGTAATCTATAATCGATTCGGCGACGGCGTACTGCGACATGACGCGCCGCGCGAACCACCCGAAGCCGCTGTAAAGCCCGTTCGTTTCGATAAGGAAAGAAAGACTTCCCGCAAGCCCGAAGTATTCTCTGCCTATGGCGTAGTTTGACGAAGATATGTAGGGATTGTTGCCGGTGTAGTAATACGCCCGAAGCCCGAGATTCTGAACGTCGATAAAGCATTTGTTGGCGACTGCCATCGAAATATCGTTTTTAGCGTCGCTTAAGTTTAAGTTGTGGGCGATGCCTATCTGCACGTCGTCAACGGCGAAAGAATCCTTATCCATAGGCCCGTTAAACTCATGCGCGTCTATCGTCACCTCGGGCAGGAAGAGATTGTAAACGCGGTGGAGCATCGCCGTCTCGGGGCTCTGCATAAACAGATGGTCGCGGTTCATATCGACGCCGTTTTTCACGTTCCTTCTGACGTAGTCCCTCGCGCCGTCGGGGTTGACCCTCGGCACGACGTAAATATCCAGAGAATCGAGCACGCTTTCGCCGTAGTCGCCGTCAAGCGTGCGTATCAACGCCAAAGCGCTCTCGCCGCCGGCGGGCTCGTTCGAGTGTATCTGCCCCTGATAATGCACCGTCGTTTTTCCGTCGGCTTTTATTATCGCCGCCGCCTCTTCAATAGTCGCGGCGCCCGATAAGTCGGCCTTCGTGAAAATGACGACGGGATAGTCGTACCCGTAGGAAGGCGTCTTTCCTATAACGTACAGATACATATTGTCGTCCTCGCCGTCGAGCGAGCGTATAAATGACGTCATTTCATCCTGAGAGGTGCCGCGGTTTTCCGGGTGTCCCGGCGCGAAATAGGGCGTTTTAAACACCTCCGCGTAGTCCGGCCAAAGCGCAGGGGAAGAGGGCAGGATATTTTCGACCGCCTCCTGCGTGTAGTAATATACCTCCTCGTCCGGCTCGAATCCCGCGTTCGTCTTTTTACCGGGGTCGGCGTCTAAATACAGATCGTGCGCCGCCTTTTCTTCGGAATAGTAAAAGTTACGGGTTACCTTGTAATAGCCCGTACCGCAGCAGGTATAGCTGTAGTCGCCGACGGGCAGAAGGAAATAGCGGTAAAGCGTCGCGCCGCCGTCGGTCGACGTCTCGGACGGCGCAACGGCGCCGCCCGTTCTTTTAAAACCGTTGTAAAGCGTAAAGGTCGTATCCTGCGGCGCGCTTATGATAAGCGAAACGGGGTCTTCGCCGCCGCTTATAAGCCATTGCTTTTTGCCGCCCGCCGTTTTAGTATAAAGGGTCTCCGCCCCCTGCGGCAGATAGGCGAAAGCGCCGTCGGGCGCGCCCTCCGGCGCGGTTATATAGGGGATGCCGTTATATAAGTCGCCGAGAAGCTGAAGGGAAGTCGTCCCCGTGACCGAGCCGAGCGTAAGCCGCGCGTCGCCCGACAAAACAAGCGCGCCGCCGCCCGAAAACGCGCTTGCGTTTATTTCGCCTTTTTGAAACTCGAGGCGTTTCCCAAAGGACGCGTCGAGAATTATATTTGCTTTGCCCGAGCAGACCGCCGTAACGCTGCCCTTGACCGCGCAGTCGGATATCGATACGGTCACGTCGCCGGTAACGCCGTTTAAGCCGCCGCCGACGATATCGCCCGAAACGTCCGTGCCGGACAGCGATATCACCACGTTCCCCTTCGCCTTGTCAGAGCCGTTCGTGTTCGCGCCCGATATTTTTCTGATATGCGCGTTTGAAACGTCCGCGTAAAAGTTTCCCGTATGCGCGTGGCTGTAAGACGAGGCGACGGTGGTCGTCACAGTGCCGCCGGTCATCGTAAGGTATACGTCGCCGGTCATATCGTCAAGGTAAGAGCCGGCGTAAATATTGCGCCACGTGCCCGAAGAGACGGTAAGACGCGTGTCGCCGGTATACGCCCCCGACCGCAAGGCGCCTATTATGGTGAAATAGTAGCCGCTCGAATCGGGAAGCACCGTCACGTTTTCGCCTATCGTCAAAGGATAGCCGTTCGCGACGAAGAAGGAATGGTTAGTCGTCGTGTTGTCAAGATGCTTAAGAGTAATATTTTCGTATTTCGTCGGCCCTAAATGGATATAGTCGTTTTTGATCTGCATCTGCACGCCGGGAGTTATGCCGCTGACGGCGACGGTATATACGTGGCTGTCAAAGGCGGAGGGCGTGGGGCCGTTCGTCGATTTAAAGGCGACCGTGTCGGTAAGAACGATATGCCCGACGGCGTCGGGGTCGTTTGAAAGCCCCGCTTCGACCATAAGGGCGTTTAGGCGGGCGTAGGCTTTCGACATAGTTTTGACAGGCGTATCCGAACTTGCGCCGCTGTTATCGTCGCTGCCCGAATTGCCGACGTAAACCGTCAAAGGGGCGCTTTCGGCGAAAGCGGAAAGCGTCAGGGCGAATAACACCGCCGCGGCGAAAAGGATAAACGTAATACACTTACGCGCCTTCATCGAAAAGCCCCCTTTCTTAAATGTTTAATTGATATATATATAGATAATAATCCATTTTTACCATAACATAAAAAAGAGAGGATTTCAATATATTAATGGACGTTAATAATTTCCTTAGGGGAAAACCCTTTCGGGCGGGGAGGCCGCGGGATTAGTTTATAACAGAACAAAAAATCGGTTCCCCAAAGGGAACCGATAAAGAGAATATTGCTTTTTAAGCGGATGATCACGCCCGTCTTTTCTGCGCTATCCGGATAAGACGGAGTATGACCGGGCAAAGGATAATATTGACCAGCATTTCAAATAAGAAATTGCCGCCGACAAGACCGAATATCATATAGCGCCAGACGTTCTCAAACCCCATAGCGGTCCCCCATGCGGTAACGGTGGGCATGAAGAAGACGATGCAGCCCAAAAGAAACACGCCGGTGTTTACAACGGGGCAGGAAAATGCGGCGAGGATCCCGGCAAACGTTTTGGATTTAGCCGAAAGCGCCCTGTAAAGAAGACCCGAGACAAAGCCCGCCAGACTTCCCTTTAAAAGCACGGTCAGTACGGTGCCGAAAATGCTTACCGCCAGAAACGGCGCCGCGTCGCCGCTGATAAGCACCGTCGCGCCGAAGACGAAGCCGAGCCAGGCGCCGGCGAAAGGCCCGTACAGAGTAGCGCCCAAAACGATGGGGACGAGGACGAGGGATATCGAAAAGGGGCCGAAGCGGATGAACGCCCCGAGCAGCTGCAGTACGATGACTATCGCCGTGAACATGGCGATCCCCGTAAGTTCGCGGGTCTTTATACGCTTGTTACTCATTTTTACCTCCTCGGCGCAGACTTGCCCGCGCCGGATGATGATCGGATGCGAAAAGGATATTCATATTATATTATAATTTTATATAATATATCCTCCCGTTGTCAAGAGTAAACAGCAAAGAAACAAGAGAAAGGCGGCGCGGACTGTTTTCTTAACGCAAAAACCCTTCCGGGTCAAGAGGCGGTCACTGAATGAGCTCGCTCTGCTTGCGGCCTCTTTGCAATTGCTTCGCAATTGCCCGGCTTAGTAGGCGGTGTCACTTGGGGAATAACCTATATCGGCTTTGTCTTTCGTCTTTATGCTTCGCAAAAAATGCTCGAAATAGATTTCCATTATTCCTGCGCTTTTTTGCTTGCCTAAAATCGAAATACTTTGCCGATATTACGACGATTCCCCAAGTGATCCCGCCTTGGCGCCTGCGCCGATTTTTGCTGAAAACAGTCCACCGGACTGTTTTCTTAACGCAAAAACCCTCTCGGGTCAAGAGGCCGCAAGTAGGCTTATTACACAAAACAAAAATATCGGTTCCCCAAAGGGAACCGATATTTTTGGTCCGAGTGACAAGACTTGAACTTGCGGCCTCTTGACCCCCAGTCAAGCGCGCTACCAGCTGCGCCACACCCGGTCGTGCAAAAGTTATATTACCACACATATTATAATAATTCAAGTATTTTTTAAAAAATAATATTATTAGCCTGCGACGGCGTATACTTCATATTTTCCGAAACAGTCAGACATTCTATTTTACCTTTGACAGTCCGCGCTTGCGGAGCAGTATTTCAACAGCCTGATCTGCGCTGAGTTTTCCGTCTGAGATCTGTTCGCAGCAGCGAACGGCGTCCTTGCCGGGCGCCATACTCTCGATAGCGTTTGTCGACAGCGTATACGAAATATGTTCAGAGGCTTTTTTAGTCATTTGAAACACCCTCCTTACAACTTTTATTATATATCGCTTCGGGCAAAAAATCAAGCGATCGCGGTTTATAGAACGCCGCTCACCGGTTTTTATCCGAACGAAACGTCAAGCGCCATCATAACGATAAAGCCCAGAAGCACGCCCGCCGTCGCGAGCGTTTTATTATCTCTGAAAGAGTCGGGGATAAGCTCCGAGCAGACGACGGCTATCATGGCGCCCGCCGAAAAGGAAAGGGCGAAAGGCAGAACGGAGCGAACTGCGAGCGCGGCTAAAACGCCCAGCACCCCGGCGACCGGCTCGACAAGCCCCGAGCCCTGCCCGATAAGAAAGCTTTTAAACCGCGAAACGCCGCTTTGCCTTAGTGGGATCGCCACGCACGCCCCCTCGGGAAAGTTCTGTATCCCTATGCCGACGGCGAGCATGACGGCGCTGACGAGCTCGCCGTCGCCCTGCCCCGAAATTGACGCGTACCCGAAAGCCACGCCCACCGCGAGCCCCTCGGGTATATTGTGCAGAGTGACCGCCAAAGCGAGTAATATCGAGCGTTTAAGCGCGCCCTTCGAGCTCAGCGCCTCCGCCCGCGATAAAAAAGCGGAGGACAGCATGGTAAATACCCCGCCCGCGGCAAAGCCCAAAGACGCAGTCAGACAGCCGTTTTGTGAAAGCGCCGCCGAAAGCTCGAGCGCGGGCGCTAAAAGCGACCAGAAGGACGCGGCTATCATTACCCCCGCGGCAAAGCCCATCATAAGGTCGAGCGGCTTTTGCCGCACGTCCTTGAAAAAGAAGACGAGCGCCGCGCCCAAAGCCGTTACTGCGTAAGTAAACAAAGTCGCCGCAAGCCCCAAAGTTACGGGGTGCAGCGATGAAAAAGCGTTCATAAGACCCCTCCGTTTTTACATCCTATGAAAAACGTACCGCAACTGTGAACTGTGCCAAGGAAAAAGAAAAGGACCCCCTAATACGTTTTTCGGGGATCCTTTTGTTTGGCGACATATATATTTTAGTAAAAATATTTACTAAAGTCAATAGTAAATTTATTTACTGTTATAAAATATCCTCAGAGGTGGTGCGGTATGGATTATACGCAAAGACTGCGTAATTTAAGAGAAGACAGGGATGAAACCCAGACGCAGATAGCTCGGATACTCGGTACGTCGCAGACTATGTACGCGAGATACGAAAGAGGGGCAAACGAATTGCCGCTGCGTCACCTGATAAAACTTGCCGATCATTATGGCGTTACGACCGATTTTATTTTATGCAGAACAGAAAAAAGCGGGAAATGATCCCGCTTTTCTCTATGTAAAAAGGCGTTTTATATGAACAGTTCGAGCAGAAACACGGTCGCGCAGCAGGCGCTGGCGACGACGAAAAGACTTCCGCCGAAAAGGGAAACGGCAATTCCGACGATAAGCGCCGCCGCCCCCGCGAGGGGTTTTTCGGTCGCCTGAACTATGGCGGGGAAGGTCATGACGGCGAGCGTGACGTAAGGCACGTAGTAAAGGAAAGAGCGGAAAAAGCGGCTTTTTATCGGCTTGCGGAAAAGCGTCAGCGGAAGCACGCGCACGGCGTAGATGGTAGCGAAACCGATAAGTATGTAAACGTAATTACTCATCGCGCGCCTCCTCCTTTGCGGGGAAAATAAGCGCGGCGGCGGCGGACAGCACGACCGTTAAGATAATGGTGCGCATTCCCGTCGATATTTCGGACAAAAGGGGCAGAACGCCGAAAAGCCAGCTGAAAAGAAAGCCGCACGCGACGCACAGCGCTATGGGCAGGCTTTTTTTCATCGGCGGTATTATGGTCGCGAGGAACATTCCGTAAAGAGCGACGCTTAAAGCGCTGACGAGCCGCGCGGGGAGCAGCGTGCCCATAATAATTCCGAGCGCCGTGCCGACAGACCAGCCGGGTACGGCGAGAAGCATTATTCCGTAATTGTAGGCGGGCTCAACGTACCCTTTGCGGGCGATAGTCGCGCCGAATATCTCGTCGGTCACGACGGCGCCCACGGTAAGGCGGTGGAAAAAAGGCGTGTCGGGTGAAAAGCGCTGCGAAAGAGCGCAGCTCATAAGAAAATATCTGGCGTTCGTGATAAGCGTCAGCACGATGACCTCAATAACCGGCGCGCCCGCGCCGATAAGGGTGAAAAGGGCGTACTCGCCCGCGGACGCCATACATAAAAAGCTCGCCGTAAAGCCCTGAAGCGGGGTGACCCCCGCGCTTTTCGCGGCTATTCCCAAAGAGAACGCCACGGCGAAATAACCCAGACCTATCGGCAAGCCGTCGCGCATGCCCTCAAGAAAAGGCGACGGCTTTTTATTCGGCATAATATCACATCCGTAAAAAGATTTCCGCAGAAATTGTACCATTATATAATTATAAAGTCAACGGAAAAGCCCGCGGGTAAAAACCCGCGGGCTGATATTTAATATTATTTCAAACCGTCTCGTAGCCGCAGAATTCAATAGCCGCCTTGGCGAGCGCGTAGGTGGGGTCGGCAAAATCGCCCGGGGTCTTAAGCTCTTCGGCGATTATGGGAAGCTCGGTGCAGCCTAAAATGAAATAGTCGGCGCCGCGCGCCCTGCCGTTTTCTAGCACCCTGTCCCAATCGGCGGCGACCGAAGACAGCGGCGCGCCCGCCTTTACGCCGTCGTAAATAACGCGCATAAGACGGCGCGTATCCTCTTCGTCCGGCTTTATAAAAGGCACGCCCGCCTTTGAAAGGGCCTTGTCGTAAAGCCCCATCGCGAGCGTCGCCGCGGTGCCGAGTATGCAGGCGGTCTTTTCGGGGAAGGTCCTTTTGCAGAAATCCGCCGTGGCGTCCGTTATGCTTATAAAGGGCACATTTGTCAGCGAAGAAAGCTCGTCGATGTAATAATGCGCCGTGTTGCAGGGCATTATTATACATTCGGCGCCGCACGCCTCAAGCTTGCGGAGCGAATCCGTCATGGCGGGCAGGGGCGAGGGGCCGCCGCGCAGAATGGCGCCCGTCCTGTCGGGAATGGAAGAATTGTCGTCTATGTAAATGCGGATATGGTCGTTGTCGTGTGATGCGCGTGTGTTCAGCACTATTTTTCTGAACAGATCCGCCGTGGCGAGGGGGCCCATACCGCCTAAAATACCTAAAGCTTTTTTCATTGAATACCTCCGTAAATAAAAACACGGACCGTTGCGGAAACATCCGAAACGGTCCGTATCCGTCGCAAATTATTCCTTGATCGCTTCGACGGGGCACTGAGCCGCGCAGGAACCGCAGCTGATGCAAACGTTTTCGTCAATGACGTAAACGCCGCCGTTCTCCTTAATAGCGTCGACCGGGCACTGAGCCGCGCAGGAACCGCAGCCTATGCATTCACCACCGATTTTGAAAGCCATTAAAAGCACCTCCTTGTTAAATATATTTTCATCAATTCAATTTTATCACGAATTTTACAAAAATCAAGAAATATTGCAAATTCTTTTGCAGACACTAAAAAACGGAGGTGTATGAAAATGAAGGAAAAGGACGCCGTGATGCCGTGGGGCAACCGGCAATCGCTGTCAACGCCGCATAAAAACCGTTTTTTCAGGGAAAGGAGGCCGAAATGACCCGCGACGGCTTTTCCCGGGGCGGCAGAGCGGTGCTCGCCTGCGCCTACGCGGCGGCTCGCAGGAATTTCTGCGGCGCCGTCGGAAGCGAACATATACTTTTCGGCGTAAGCTCGTGCGGGTGCCTTAAAGGGTTACTTGAAAGCTTCGGCGTGACCGAGGTGAAAATGAAAGAAAAGCTTTCGCCGCGCGGCGGGGAGAGGGCGCCCTTCCCCGCGAAGCTGTCGAAAAACGCCGAGGAGATAATAGCGCGGTCCCGCGCGAGCGCCGAGGCGTCAAACGAAAAGGTGTCGGAAAAGCATATACTTCTCAGCATATTAAGGTCGCCCGAAAGCCGCGCCTGCCGCATATTAAGCGAGCTCGGCGCGGGCGCCGAAACTATAGCCGCGGCGCTCGAGCCCGCAAAGGCGATACCCGACGAAAAACTTAAGCTTACGCTCAGATACGGCGTCGACCTTACGGCGAACGCTTATAAGACCGACCCCGTCCTGTTCCGCGAGAAAGAGACCGAGCGCATCGCGTGCGTTCTCTGCCGCAGGCAAAAGGGAAATCCCGTCCTTATCGGCGAGGCGGGCGTCGGAAAGACGGCGGCGGTAGAGGGGCTCGCGGCGAAAATAGCCGGCCGCACGGCGCCCCGCGCTCTTCTGGGGAAAAGGATAATATCGCTCGATATCCCGTCGCTCGTCGCCGGCACGAGATACAGAGGCGAGTTTGAGGAAAAGCTTCGCGCCGTGATAAGCGAGGTCGAAAAAGCCGGGAACGTAATATTGTTTATAGATGAGATACATCTTCTGACCGGGGCGGGCGCCGCCGAAGGCGCGGTGGACGCGGCGAATATCCTGAAACCCTATCTCGCGCGCGGAGAGGTGCGGGTCATAGGCGCGACGACGCCCGAGGAATACGCGCGCACCATACGCCGCGACCGCGCCCTTTGCCGCAGGTTCCGCGAGATACGCATAGAAGAGCCGTCGCCGCAGAAGACCGAAGAGATATTAAAGGCGCTCCGCCCGCGCTTCGAGGCGTTCCACGGGGTCGTCATAACCGACTCCGCCTGCGCCGCCGCCGTCGACCTTTCGGGGCGGTTTATGACCGAGCGCCGCTTTCCCGACAAAGCCATAGACCTTATCGACGAAAGCGCGGCGCGCGCCGCCGCGGGAAACGAAAGGACGCTTACCGAAAAGCATATAGAAAAGACCCTTTCCGATATGACCGGCATACCCGCGGGCAGACTTACGGAAAGCGAAAGAGAGGCGCTTTTGAGCCTTTCGGAAAGGATAAAGGAAACCGTAACGGGTCAGGACGGGGCGGTAGACGCCCTTTGCCGCGCCGTGTTCCGCGCCGGCATATCGGGCGGGCAGAGGGGCACGCAGGGCGCGTTTCTTTTCTGCGGCGAGCCGGGCGTCGGCAAGACCCTGCTCGCGAGGACCTTCGCCAAAGAGCTTTTCGGGGATAACGGCTTTTTCTTTTTTAATATGAGCGAGTACTCGGAAAAGCACACCGTGTCGCGCCTTATCGGCTCGCCTCCCGGCTACGAGGGGCATTCGTGCGGGGGCGAGCTTTGCGAGGCGGTAAGAAAGCGCCCCCGCTCGGTCATTCTGCTCGACGAGCTTGAAAAAGCCCATCCCGACGTGCAGAACGTGCTTCTTCGCGTGCTCGACGAGGGGAAGCTGAGCGATTCCTCAGGGCAGACCGCCGATTTTTCGTCGGCTTTTATCATAATGACGACTAACGCGGGCGCGGGCGCGTCACGCGCGGGGTTTTTAGGCGGCGGCGCGCGTTCGGGAATCGGCTTCTTTTCGCCCGAGCTTCTGGACAGAGTCGACGAAACGGTCTTTTTCCGCAGACTTGAAAAAGGCGACCTTATCAAAATCGCCGAGCGCGAGCTTTCAAATCTTAAAAAATGTATGCAGAAAACGGGAATAGATCTTAAGTGGAACGAAGACGCGCTAAAAGCGCTGACGAACGAGGGCGGCGCGCGAAAAGTCGTCCGCGCGGCGCGTTCGGCGGCGCTTGACGCCGCATGCGGCGGCATTCTTTCGGGCAAAACAGTCAGGCGCGCCGAGATAGAAGTCAAAGAAGGCCGTTTAAAAACTTTTTGCAGTTAATAATTTATTTACTTTTTAAACCTTGTTTTGTCACAATTATGAGTTACAATGTAACCGTAACAAATCCTGAAGGAGGAAAAAACCATGGATGACAACAACAGAGTAATAATCGTAAACAGCGACGGCGACTACGAATGGCAGAGGAAAGCGCCAAAAACGAAACGCACCGGTAAAGTGCTTAAAACTATAATAAGCCTTATGCTCGTAGCGGCCGTATCGGTCGGATCGGCGGCGGCGTATCTTCACTTCGCGGGCGGAAAAACGACCGGCGCCGCGACAGCGGGCAGCGCTTCCACGGTTATACAGCAGGTAACGAAAACCTCGACCATCGGTACCGCCGAATCGCGCGACGGCACGAAAAAGACCATTCCCGAGATATACGCCGAGTGCGTAAAATCGACCGTGCTTTTGACCTGCAAGAGGCCGGCGACTAACAGCGGCCTGTTCTTCGGCTTCTACGGTCAGCAGCCGACTCAGCGCTACAGCACGGTATTCGGCTCGGGCGTCATCATGAGCTCGGACGGTTATATCATCACGAACCACCACATCGTTGAAGAAGCCGAAGAGGTGACCGTCACGATGTACGACGACACCGAGTATAAGGGGACCGTCGTCGGCAGCGACGCCAACACCGATATCGCGGTCGTAAAGATAGACGCGACCGGCCTTGACGCGGCGACCTTTGGCGACAGCTCGGCGCTTCTCGTCGGCGAGGAAGCATACGCGATAGGCAACCCCCTCAATACTCAGCTCGCGTTCACGCTTACCTGCGGCCACGTTTCCGCGCTTGAAAGAGAACTGTTTATAGAAGACAGAATGCTCTCTCTCATACAGATAGACACGGCGATAAATCCCGGCAACTCGGGCGGCCCCGTGATAGATTCCAACGGCAACGTCATAGGCATAGTAGACGCTAAGGTCGTCACCACCGACGTAGAGGGCATCGCCTTCGCCATACCGGTAAACGACGCGCTTTCGATAGCCCGCAGCATCATCGATTACGGCTACGTTGTCGGCAGACCGATGCTCGGCATAACCGTGCAGTCGGCGACGCCGCAGCAGGCTCAGCTTTACGGAGTAGACGCGGGCATAACCGTCGTCGAGGTATCCCAGGGCAGCTGCGCCGAAAAGGGCGGCATGAAGGTCGGCGATAAGATAACCCACTTCAACGGCGTCGCGATAAGCACCACGTCCGAGCTTAATTTCCAGAAGGAAAAGTACAAAGTGGGCGACACGGTGACGGTGACCGTAGAGCGCGAAGGCAAATCGGTCGTGCTCAACATAACCCTCGGAAACTGACCTCATTTCTTTTTTTCATTTCTTTTCTCATTTCTTTCTCTTTTTAGGGATGCGCCGCGCTCGAACGAGCGCGGCGCATTTCTCTCCCCAAAAAGCAGGCTTTTTGGGGTCCCCTATCAAAATTATACGCTTTCGGGCGAAGTGAATTCGCCCTTCGCGTGCGGCTCGCGTTCCGCTCGCCTCGCCGCACTCGCGGCGCGGCGCAGAAGCGCCGTTTTTTCACAGAAATCCCTATCAAATTTGAAACGCACGCCACCGCAGTTTTCTATTGACCGTATAACAATATCGTGATAAAATAATTAAGATAAAAATCCGAAAAAACAATTTAAAAAATACAGGCAGGTGTAAAAATGAAAACGAACAAGGAACTCCGCGTGTTCGCGGAAGAGATCAGAGTCGAGACCCTTAAAGAAATAGGCCACCTCGGCTTCGGACACATCGGCGGCGCTTTGTCGATAGTAGAGCTTTTGTCGGTGCTTTACGGCGGCGAAATGCGCATAGACCCTAAAAATCCCGACTGGGACGACAGAGACAGACTGGTCGTTTCCAAGGGTCATTCCGGCCCCTCGGTGTACGCGACGCTGGCGCTCTGCGGCTATTTCCCGAAGGAGATGCTCTTAACGCTCAACCAGGGCGGCACGCATCTTCCGAGCCATTGCGACCGCACCAAGACCCCCGGCATAGATATGACGACGGGAAGCCTCGGGCAGGGCATGTCGACGGCTATCGGCCTTGCGCTCGCGAGCAAGATAAAGAAAAAAGACAATTATACTTATCTTATTTTGGGCGACGGCGAATGCGACGAAGGTCAGGTATGGGAAGGCGCGGCTTTCGCGCCCCACTTCAAGCTTGACAACCTTATCGCTTTCGTAGACCTTAACAAGCAGCAGCTTGACGGCGCCTGCGACGATATCCTCTATATGGGCGACATGGTCGACAAGTGGACGGCGTTCGGCTGGAACACGGTAAAAATAAACGGCCACGACATAGAGGCGATAAAGGAAGCCATAGCTAACGCGAAAAAGGTCAAGGGCAAGCCCTCTATGATAATCCTCGACACGGTAAAGGGCAAGGGCTGCGAGCTTGCCGAGCAGACCTTCCCCTGCCACCATATGAAGTTCAAGCCCGAGCAGATCGCCCCCAGCATCGAAAAGGCGGAAGCCGTGCTTGAAGCGGTCAAAAAGGCGTAAGGAGGGAACGGAAATGTATAAAGTTAAATCTACGATAGAAAAAGAATCTGTCGAAATGCGCGCGGCTTACGTTGAAACTCTTTGCGCCCTTGCAGAAAAGGACGAGCGCATAGTCGTGCTTGACGCCGACCTCGTCGGCTCGAGCGGCGTAAAGCCCTTCTTCAAGCAGTTCCCCGACCGCGCGATAAACTGCGGCATACAGGAAAGCAATATGATAGGCGTCGCCGCCGGTCTTTCGGCGCAGGGACTTATCCCCTTCGCCCATTCCTTCGGCCCCTTCGCGACCCGCAGGGTCTGCGATCAGATATTCATTTCCTGCGCTTACGCGAAGCTGAACGTCCGCATACTCGGCTCCGATCCCGGCGTCACGGCGGCGTATAACGGCGGCACTCATATGCCCTTCGAGGATATGGGCACGCTCATGTCGATACCCGGCATAACGCTCGTTGAGCCCACCGACACGGTCCAGCTCAGATGGCTCGTAAAAGAGCTCGCGGGGAAATACGGCGTCTTCTACATCCGTATGCTCCGAAAGAACGCCGCCGGCGTTTTCGAAGCGGGAAGCACGTTTGAGCTCGGGAAAGCGGCGAAGCTCAAAGAGGGCAAGGACGTCTGCATAGTCGCCTCGGGCATCATGGTCGAAGAGGCGTTAAAGGCGGCGGCTCAGCTTGAAAAAGAGGGCGTTTCCGCGGCGGTGCTCAACACGTTCACGTGGAAGCCGATAGACGAGGAAGCCCTTTCCGAATACGCGAAGAAGTGCGGCTGCTTCGTCACCGCCGAAAACCACAACGTGATAGGCGGCCTGTACAGCGCCGTTTCGGCGAGCCTTGCGAAGAACGCCCCCGCGCCGGTCGAGGCCGTAGGCGTTTTCGACGAGTTCGGCGAGGTCGGCACCGAAGCCTTCCTGCGCGAAAGATTCAATCTTACCGCCGACGCCATAGTCAAAGCGGCGAAAAAGGCGATCTCCCGCAAATAAGACCGGATAACGCGATAAATACGCGCGCCCCCGCCGGAAAAATCCGGCGGGGGATTATTTTGTTGACAATATCACGATATCGTGATATACTGTAAATGAAAAAGGGGGGAAACTTATGCCTGTACTTGCGAGGTTTTACGGAATAGTTATCAGAATGTATTTTTTACAAAGCGAGCATAATCCGCCGCATATCCACGCAATATATAATGACAACGTTGCCGCTGTTGATTTTATGACCGGGAACGTATTGGAAGGATACTTGCCGGATAAGGCTCTTGCAATGGTGCGCGAGTGGATAGCCATTAACAGGGAAGACCTTAAAACCATATGGGAAACGCAAGAGTTTAAAAAGTTGCCGCCGCTTGTATAAAGGAGAGAAAATGTTTCATAAGGTTAAAAACGTATTTGCGCTGCCCGATCTGCGCTTAAGCGTGCAGTTCGCCGAGGGAGTTACGAAAATATACGACGTCAAACCTCTGCTGAAACGTATTCCTGCTTTCGGCGTCTTTTTGAAAGAGCCGGAAAGATTTGAAGACGTACAGGTCGATAACGGAGGTTACGGCGTTATTTGGAACGACGATCTTGACCTTTCCTGCGACGAACTTTGGGAACACGGCGCTAAAGCGGAGACTCCGTTTGACGGGCTTATGGCGTTCGGCGACGCGACGGAACTCTGGGGACTTAACGAAAGCACTTTACGAAAAGCCGTAAAATACGGGAAACTCATACAGGGCGTTGACGTTTGTAAATTCGGCAAGCAGTGGATAGTATCGACGTTGGCTATGAAAAGAGAATACGGCGAATCGGGCAAAGCCGGCTCCCGCAAATAAGACCGGATAACGCGATAAATACGCGC
>JAFSVO010000099.1 GCA_017444965.1 Clostridia bacterium
CAGGCGTATTTAGGGGATATCTCGGGGTCGAGCACGACCTTTATGCGAAGCTGCTGATATTCGTCCATAAACTTCCATAAAAGGGGCGCCGAGCCGACGCAGACCCCTAAAACGCCGAAGAACCAGCCGAGCTTTATGCCGCTCGCGTACAGCATGGCGAGGAAGATGAACACGTAAATCACCGAAACGCCGAGGTCGCGCGATATGACGAATACCGCGAATACGGTCACGATGAAATGCGCCAGAAGTACGGCGACCGAGCGCGGGCGGTTCAGCTTGCCCTTTAACAGATTCACGTGAGACGCGAAGGTGTAGATGAAGATTATTTTTCCTATCTCGCCGGGCTGGATAGCCATGGGCATCCACGAGTAGTTTATCCAGCTTTTGTTGCCCGTGTCGCCCGCCGTGCCGAGGAAGAAAAGGGAAAGCTGAAACAGGACGTTAAATATGAAAAGCCACACCCAAAGGCGGGGGAAGCGCCGAAGGTCGGAAAGCGAGGCGATTATAAAGCCGACTATGCCGAAAATAAGGGCTAAGCCCTGTATCACGAGGTAGCGCTTCGTGCCGTATGAGAGGGTAGCCGAATATATAAGAATAAGACCGAAGGTCGAAGCCGCGACAGCCGTAAAAAGCAGCATAAGATCGGTCTTTTTTAAGTATGAGGTAACGGAATAGGCGATTTTTTTAAGCATAAAATACCCTCCGCTTACATTTTACCATTATATATTATAACTGTCAATAAAAGGCGCGCCGCAAGGCGCCGCTCTCGCGGCGCGGTCGATATATATCCGCCTTCGCGGATATTCGATATACGCTTCGCGTTCGATATTTTTTGCTTCGCAAAAATCGATATATTTCGCTTCGCGAAATAAGAAAACAAGGAATGCGCCCTACGGCGCGCCTTATTGATTTATGCGGCTTTGCCGCATACCTTGTAAGCTTGTTTTGCCTGTTTTTCATATCTCGCCGCAGGCGAGGCTTGAAAAACGCAAAACATATCGAAAGCTTGTGGTATATCTCGCCTTCGGCGAGGTATATTTTTTAATATATCTCGCCTTCGGCGAGGTATATTTTTTTAATATATCTCGCCTTCGGCGAGGTATACGCAAGCTTATATCGAAAGGGCGAACGCCCTTATATCGAACGCCGTGAGGCGTATCTCGACGAAAAAAGAGCGGTCTTAAAACCGCTCTTTTTGATGTTGTTATCTGCCTGAATATTTCGCGATAAGTCCGTCCATCTCCGCGTCCCACTCGGGCTCTGTTATCTCTCTTGCCGCGGGGTCGGCGTCGAACCATTTCACTATGCGCTTCGCGCCCTCTTCAAAGGGGATGACGCACTTAAAATCGGGCACGAACTTCTTTATCTTGCTGTTATCAAAGACTATGCTGCAGCTGTGGTCGCCGAGTAATCCGTCGCGGCGGATGGGGTTATAGTCGCCTATGTAGTCGGAGGCGATGTGGATTATGTTTATATCAACGCCCGCCGCGTGCGCGAGGTAGGTATATATCCTGTCCCAGTCGAGCACTTCGTCGCTCGTGATGTGGAAGGCTTCGCCTATCGTCTTCGGGTTGCCGAAAAGCCCGACCATGCCCTTGGCGAAATCGTCGGTGTGGGTGATCGTCCAAAGGGAGGTGCCGTCGCCGTGAACGACTATGGGCTTGCCCTTGCGCATGCGGTTGATTATCGAATAGGGGCACTTGCGGCTGTTTAAAGCCATAAGCGGGTTAAAGTCGGAATAAGTCAGCGAGGGGCGCACGATAACGCCGGGGAAGCCCGTTTTGTCGAGCTCTTCCAAGAGACGCTGTTCGCAGGCGTACTTGTTGCGCGCGTACATGCTGTGAAGGTTGCCCTTAGGCGACTCTTCGGTGACTATATAGCTCGGAAGGGGCTTTTTGTAGACAGTGCCGGATGAAATGTAAATATACTGCTTCGTTCTGCCGGCGAAAAGACGGAACGCCTTCTCTATCTGCGCTATATTGAATATGCGGCAGTCGAGGACGGTGTCGAAGGTAAGATTGCCGAGCGCCTTTTTGGTCGCCTCTTCGTCGAGATAGTCGGCGGTAATGACTTTGGCGCCTTTAGGGAGCAGGAGCGGGCGGTAGCCGCGGATTAGGATATAAACGTCCATCCCGCGCGCGAGAGCGAGGTTCGCCGTGCCCGAGGTTATTATGCCGGTGCCGCCGACTATAAGTACCTTGAGCTTTTTATCTTTCTTTGCCGGGGCGGTCTTTGCGGTCGTCTTTTTTGAAGCTGCCATTTTTTCAGTTCCTTTCCGCGACGTTCAGGATTATCTCCATGCCTTCGCCGCTCTTCATAAGTTCTATGCCGTGTCCTACTTCCTCTAAGGGGAGCACGTGGGTGATAAGCGGGTCTAAATTGAGTATATCGCTTTCAAGGACGGTGACCGCCTTGTGCATCGAGTCGTTGATTATGAAAGAGCCCATTATCTTAAGCTCTTTGCTCTGGATGGGCGAGAAGTTGGCGTCGGTTATCTGACGGGGCGCCGCGAAGCAGAGTATCGTGCCGCGGTATTCTGCGGCGTTGATAGCTTCGCCTAACTGCCCGCCGGCGGCGTCAATGCAGAAGTTGGCGCGCCTGCCCCATTCGGCGATAAGCACGTCCTTTAAGTCGGGCGTGGGGGCGAGGGTCTTGACCCCGCTTTTCTCGGCTATGGCGCGCCTTGTTTCGTTGGGCTCTACCGCCAAAACTCTCGCGCCGTTGCGCTGCGCGAGCTGCGCGAACATTACGCCTATCGGCCCGCAGCCGAAGACGACGCACGTTTCGCCCGGGGTGATGTCGAGGCGGGAATAGCCGTTCAGCATGCAGGAAAGGGGCTCTGCGAACGCCGCCTTGTTAAGGGGCACCTTTTCGGAGATGTGGAACACCATGCGCTCGTAGCTTTTGACGTATTCGGCAAAGCCGCCCTGCACCGAAAGGCCCATAAGCTCCATATTAGAGCAGTGGTTGCGGTAGCCCGCCTTGCAGTTGGCGCATACGCCGCAGTACGAGTTGGGGTTTACGACGACTCTGTCGCCGACCTTAAAGGTCGTGACCGCGGGACCTATCTCGGCGACCTCGCCGACTATCTCGTGGCCTAAGACCATGCCTATCTTGCTTTTGCCCGTGCCCGGCTTGCTCGATACGTTCTTGTCCGTGCCGCAGATGCTGCAGACGAGCACCTTTATAAGTATTTCGTCCGGCTTTTCTATAACGGGCTTCGGGATCTGCACCTTTTCAAATACGTTGTAGTCCTTAAGGATCATCGCTTTCATGGTTTCCACGGAAAATCACTCCTTTTTCATATATCCTTTGACTAAATTATAGCAGATAACATGCGAATTGCAATATTGGATAATAATAATATTTATATTACTACATAATAATAATAAAATTATTGCAATATTGGAATCTTTATTATATAATATCCGCAGAATGACTTGCCGGGCAAGTCAAAAGCAGCTGCGCTGCAGCGAACTTCGTTCGCACTGCGATCTTGACGGCTTCGCAAAAATGCCCTTGCAAGCAAGCATTTTTGCTCATGGTAAAATATCCGAGGGGAACGGCAGAGCGGCTTTTTGCCGCGCGACAGGAGGGACGGATATGGAAAACGTTATGCAGAGGATAAGAGAAGCTTACCCCGGGCTTTCAAGCGCGAAAAAATCGGCGGCGAGCTATTTTCTCAATTATTATCTGAAGATCCCCTTCTGCACCGTGACCGAGCTTGCCGAGATAATAGGCGTGAGCGATACGACTATTATCAATCTTTGCGTCGATCTCGGCTTTACGGGGTTTTCCGAATTCAAAAAGACGGTCAGCGACGAGATACAGCGCGAGCAGAGCATCACGCCCTACGGCGAAAGCGAGGAAAGCGGCGGCGCTGAAGAGGCGATAGACGCCTTTGTAAAGCGCGTTACCGAGAATATAAACCAGACGATGTCGGACAAGCAGAACCGCAAGGTGATAGAAAAGACGGCTGATCTTTTGAGCCGCGCGAAAAAGATATACCCGATAGGGTTCTGGAGCTTTGCGGGGCAGGCGCAGGAGCTGGCTTTGGGGCTTCGGCGCTCGGGCTTTTCGGCAGAGGCGATATATCCCTCGTTCGGCGACTATATAGATAAGGTGCTTCAAATAGACAAAGACGACGTCGTCATCATGTTCGATTTCGCGAGGTACATATCGGGGCTTACCGAAATAGCCGTGCTTTTAAACGAAAGGAACGTGCCGCTCGTGCTCATAACCGATATGGGACCCTGCCCGCGGCAGTCATACGCCGACCACGTGATACACTGCAGAACGGCGATGCCCGAGGGAAGATACGGCGGCCCCGTCGTCAAGACGGTGATAAACGCGATAACAATACTGCTTAAAAAGCAGGCGCAGAATAAGTATAAGGAATACGAAGCCGTGCGCGAGGGCGTGTTCACAAGGTTTAATCAGTACGGCGTCGTCGAGCCGGGCGAAAAGTATACCGAAAGAGTGTAGCGTTTTGCGCATGACGCAAAACGCAGCTGAATTCGCCTACGGCGAGCTAAATTGACCTTAATAACGCCTTCCCTTTTCGGGAAGGCGTTATTATCTGTCAGCTAAATTGCTTCGCAGCTAAATTCGGCTTTGCCGAGTTTTGGCGAATTTGATTTAGCTGCGGGCGAAGCCCGCAATTTAGCTGAAGCCGCAGCGCTTCAATTCAGCTTTGAGAACACAGGGGACGGTTCTCCGTGTCATTTTACACAGAGAACCGTCCCCTGTGTTGCGGGGGTGTATTTTTTTGCGACAGAAAAAAGCGGACGGCTTTTGCCGTCCGCTTTAGTTTAAGCGTTACTTACTTGGAAAGGGTCACGGTGAAGGTGTAGACGCCGGACACCGTGGTGTTGTAAGTGGTCTTGTAGGACTCGGGGGAGGTGAAGGTAAGGGTATAGGTCTTACCTACGGTAAGGGTATCGAAGGTCGCGTCGTTGATAAGAGCGGACTTGAAGGAATCGTCATCCGCGGTGACGGTCGTGAACTGACCGACAAACTCCGCCCACTCGGTGCTGTCAACGCCCTTGTTGTAAGCCGCCTGAGCCTTGTCGATTATGATCTGCTTGAAACCGGTGCCGTCGAAGGTCACGTCAAGC
>JAFSVO010000100.1 GCA_017444965.1 Clostridia bacterium
AGACCTTTACGATATAATGTTTATCCAGAGCCGCGAATATACCGAAAAGCTCAGTCTCACCGTTCCGTCCCTCTACCCCGGATACAAATTCGCGCGCGGCTGGTCGGAAGGACTTGAAATGTTCTCCCTTCCCGCAGGAAAGGGAAACGCGCTGCTGGAGGTAAAACGTCTTACCGGCTCCCGTCTCGCCGTTTCGGCGGGCAATTACGACACCGACCTTGAAATGACTTTAAAAGCCGATATCGGCGTTGCCGTTGCAAACGCTTCCCCCTCTCTCAAAGCCGCCGCGGACATTATTACCGTTTCCTGCGACGAAAACGCGATATACGAAATAATAAAAGAGCTGGAATTACGGCAAAAACCGGGAATAAAGTAAACGGCGCCGCGATTTTGCCTCGTAAAAAAATCAAAGCATAAGAAGCCGCAAACGATAAATAAACGTTCCGATCTGCGGGCTTTATCACAATGACGGATTCCGTCCTCCCTTTCAGACACATATCGCTCAAAAACCCGGTGTTTATTTGCACCGGGTTTTAATTATTCTTTGTTTCATAAGGAATGTGTTTTTTGGTTAATTTATATAAAATTATAAAAACTAGTTGACATTTTGTTTGAATTATGATATAGTATAGGCAGAGAAATTGTATATTGGAGGTAATAATCAATGAATTCATTCAAGCGTAATTATTTTAACAAATTAAAGATCGCATTGCTTCTTCTTGCCGTTTTCTCCGTTTTGTTCCTTTTCGGATGCGATAAAAATCAGCCAGAAAACTCCGGTCATTCCGGAAATAAAGAGAACGGGCAGACGGTTGAAAACAATACCGATTACTCCTCAATGAGCGATGAAGAGATCATCGCAGCGTTCATGACCGCATGGGAAAACCGGGATACCGCCGTTATGGACGAGCTCTCGTCTTTATCGGAGCATTATAAAAATAACGCAGCTTACGCAGCCGACTATTTTGAGTATTACGGCTACGACTGCATATTCTGCTGGGGACTTTTTTGTGAAGAAAAGGTTTGCGCCCACGATCTTAACGGTTATACACACGCCGTATCCGGTCTTGAGATACGGCAAAGCGAATTCGGCGATTACGGCTGCGCTCCCGAAGAACTGGAAAAGCTTCATCCCCGCTTTGCGGACATTTATTATTTAGCTTTTACTCTCGGCGACAACAACGTTACCGACCATCTTGAAAACTGCGATAAAAGCAACCTTAAAGGGCTGGATCAGTCGTCCTGGACGCCGGCGACGGGAGAAAAGCGGATTGAAATATACGTATGTCTGAAGTTTGACGATGCAAGAGGACACCGTATCATCGTAAATACAAACTTCGTTCCCGACGTTATGGCGGGATAAATATAAGCTTAAACGCGGAAGCGGCGAAGAAAACCGTCTTCGCCGCTTTTTATTATTCGTTTTCGTATCCGCACTCTTTCAGGTCGTCCTCAAAAAAATCGAACATATGCGTTCCTTCGTCGGTTTTGTATCTTCCTACCGAGTCGGGGCGCATTTCTATTTTCGCAAGGGGTACGCCGAGAAAGTCCGAAAGGCGTTCGAGAGTTTTATCCTGCGAAAATACCATATCCTCAAAGCGGACG
>JAFSVO010000101.1 GCA_017444965.1 Clostridia bacterium
CGGGATCTTTTTCCGCCGTACTTCACAAAACCGCCCGTAAATACGCTAAGAAAACTTTTTTATAAAAAAACTAAACGAACGGAGGAATAAAAATGTCAGAGCCGAAAAAAACTCCACTTGCGAAAAGGCATGAAGAGCTTGGCGGAAAAATGGTCGATTTTTCCGGCTGGTATCTTCCCGTGCAGTACCCCACCGGCATAATCGCCGAGCATAACAACACGAGAAACGAGGTCTCTGTCTTCGACGTGTCCCACATGGGCGAGATACTCGTCGAGGGCGAAGGCGCGGAAGCGTTCGTTCAGTCCCTCGTCACGAACGACGTATCGAAGATACACAGCGGCAGAGCCGTTTATTCGCCGATGTGCTATGAAAACGGCACCTGCGTAGACGACCTTATCGTATATCCGTGGAAGGACGGGAATATATTCATAGTCGTAAACGCCGCGAACGACGACAAGGACTATGAGTGGATAAAGTCCCACGCGCCCGCGGGCGTAAAGGTCACCCACCTGTCCGACAAATACGGTCAGATAGCCCTTCAGGGACCGAAAGCCAAAGACGTTATGGAAAAAATAGGTCTTGCCGACGCCAACGCGTTAAAGTTCTTCGGCGCGGGTTTCTTCACCCTCTGCGGCGTCGAGTGCATAATATCAAAGACCGGCTACACGGGCGAAAAGGGCTTTGAAATATACATGCCCGCCGAAAAGACGGTCGAAATATGGAATCTCCTTTTAGACGCGGGCGCGAAGCCCGCCGGCCTCGGCGCGCGCGACACGCTTCGCTTTGAAGCCTGCCTGCCCCTTTACGGCCACGAGATATCCGATACCATCCGCCCGGACGAGGCGAACCTCGGCTTTTTCATCAAGCCCGACACCCACGACTTTATCGGCAAAGAAGCCCTGCTCGCGACCCCGCCCGCAAGAAAGCAGATAGGTCTTGACTTTAAAGGCCGCGGCGTTGCGAGAAACGGCTTCCCCGTTTACGCGAACGGCAAACAGGCAGGTTACGTTACGACCGGCTCGCCCTCGCCCACCACGGGCAAGACGCTCGCGCTCGCGATAATAGACGCCGCCACCCCCGACGACGCCGCGTTCGCGATCGAAGTGCGCGGAAAGCTCGAGCCCGCCGAGAAGCTTGCCACGCCTTTTTATAAGAATTCCAAATAAAATAAACATAAACGGAGGTAACAAAAATGAGCAAAGTTATTGACGGTCTTTACTATTCCAAAGAACACGAGTGGGTCAAGGTCGAGGGCAACGAAGCCCTTATCGGCATCACCGATTACGCGCAGGACGCGTTAGGCGACCTCGTTTACGCCGACTGCGGCACCGTCGGCGCCGCCGTTTCGGCAGGCGACGCCGTTGCCGTTCTTGAAAGCGTTAAGGCGGCAAGCGACGTATATTCCCCGGTATCGGGCACGGTCACCCGTATAAACGAAGAGCTTTCTGACGCCCCCGAAAAGATAAACGCCGACGCTTTCGGCAATTTCCTTTTCGCCGTTGAGCTTTCGGACAAGAGCGAGCTCGACACCCTGATGGACGCCTCGGCTTACGAGGATTTCTGCAAGGAAGAACACTAAGGAAGTAAAAATATGAATTACATACCTCAAACGAAAGAGGAGCAGAAAGAACTGCTTTGCAGCGTCGGCATAGAAGACGTCCGCGAGCTTTTCGACTGCATCCCGAAAAAGGCGCGGCTCAAAGCCCTGCCCGATTTAAAGCCCGCGATGACCGAGCCCGAGCTTATCGAGTATTTCGGCAAGCTCGCGTCGAAAAACCGCCCCGCCGGGCTTTGCCCCTCGTTTTTAGGCGCGGGCGTTTACGACCATTACGTTCCCGCGGTAATAGACCACGTGCTTTCAAGGCAGGAGTTCTATACCGCCTACACCCCCTATCAGCCCGAGATATCTCAGGGCACGCTGACGGCTATTTTCGAGTACCAGACGATGATATGCCGCCTTACCGGTCTTGACGTATCCAACGCCGGTCTTTACGACTCCGCCATGGCGGCGGCCGAGACTATGCTTATGGCGGCGGGCGCGACCAAGCGCAATAAGATATACGTCGCGAAAAGCGTCAACCCCGAGCTTTCAAAGGTGCTTGAAACTTACGCGCAGTTTAAGGAGATAAAGATAGAATATCTCCCCTACGGGAAAGACGGCAAAGTAAAGATACGCGACTTTTCCGACGGCGCGTGCGTTATAGTGCAAAGCCCCAACTTCTTCGGCGTGATCGAGGATATCGAAAAGGTATCCGCCAAGGCGCACGAGGGCAAGGCTCTTTCCGCCGTATGCGCCGATCCCCTTTCGCTGGCGCTTTTGAAGACGCCGGGCGAAGCGGGCGCGGATATCGCTTTCGGCGAAACGCAGAGCTTAGGGCTTAAGATGTCCTTCGGCGGCCCCTACTGCGGATATATGGCGGTGCGCGAGGCGCTTATGAGAAAGATGCCCGGCAGGATAGTCGGTCAGACGGTCGACACCGAGGGCAGACGCGCTTTCGTGCTTACCCTTCAGGCGAGAGAGCAGCATATACGCCGCGAAAAGGCGACCTCGAATATTTGCTCGAACCAGGCGCTTTGCGCGCTGGCAAATACCGTTTACCTGTCGCTTTTAGGCCCGGAGGGGCTTTGCGACGCGGCTTCCCAGAGCGCGCAGAAGGCGGCTTACCTTTGCGACAAGCTCTGCAAGACGGGCAAGTTTGAAAAGGTATTTACCGGGCACTTCTTCCGCGAGTTCGCGGTAAGGTGCAAGGGCGCTTCGCCCGCGAAGCTTAACAGCGCCGCGCGTAAAGCGGGCTTTGTCGGCGGGTACGAGCTTAAGAAGAGCTTCCCCGAGCTTTCCGACTGCCTGCTTTTAGCCGTTACCGAAAAGAGAACGCGCGCGGAAATTGACGAGTTTGCGGAAAGGATGGCGAGAGTATGAAGCTGATATTCGAAGAAGGCGCGAAAGGGCGCAGAGCTTACAAGATACCTCCCTGCGACGTGCCGCAGAAGGCTTTATCCGCTATTCTCGGAAAGAACAATTTAAGAGCCGACGCCCCTGCCCTGCCCGAGTGCTCGGAGGTAGACGTCGTTCGCCATTTCACAAATCTGTCTCAGCTTAACTTCGCGCTCGATACGGGCTTTTATCCGCTCGGCTCCTGCACGATGAAGTACAACCCCAAGATAAACGAAGACCTTTCGAGGCTTGCCGGTTTTTGTGAGATGCACCCGCTTCAGAGCGAAGAGGATTCGCAGGGCGCGATGCAGCTTTACTATGAGCTCGAGCGCTCGCTTTCCGCTATTTTCGGCATGAGCCGCTTTACCCTTCTGCCCGCGGCGGGCGCGCACGGCGAGCTTTGCGGCATGATGATAATCGCCGCCTACCACCGCTCGCGCAAGGACTACGCGAGAAAGACCATCATAGTCCCCGATTCCTCCCACGGCACAAACCCCGCCTCGGCGTCGATAGCCGGCTTTACGGTAAAGACCATCAAATCGGGCCCCGACGGGCTTCTGGACCTTAACGCCTTGAAAGAAGCTTTAGGCCCCGACACGGCGGGCATGATGCTTACGAACCCCAGCACGTTAGGCCTTTTTGAAAAAGACATCATGAAAGCCGCCGATATGGTGCATAAAGCGGGCGGTCTGCTCTATTACGACGGCGCCAACTCGAACGCCATACTCTGCAAAACGACGCCTTCGCTTATGGGCTTCGACGTCGTGCATACCAACCTGCACAAGACCTTTTCGACGCCTCACGGCGGCGGCGGACCGGGAAGCGGGCCCGTCGGCGTCGTTGAAAAGCTCGTGCCCTTCCTCCCCTCGCCGCTTATCGCTTATAAAAACGGCAAGTACGTGTTTGAGAAGGAAAACAAACTGTCGATAGGCAAGATGCGCTCCTTCTTCGGCAACTTCGGCGTTCTTGTCAAGGCGTACGCCTATATCCTCGCAAACGGCGCGGAAGGGCTTGACGAAGTGTCGACCGCGGCGGTCGCGAACGCGAACTACCTCTGCCGCAGGCTTTCAAAGGCGTTCACCCTGCCCTACGGCGACAACCGCTGCATGCACGAGTTCGTCCTTTCGGGACAGGAGATAAAGGACAAGTACGGCGTATCCACCCTCGATATGGCGAAGCGGCTTATAGAAATGGGCTATCACCCGCCCACGATATACTTCCCGCTTATCGTGCACGAGGCTATTATGATAGAGCCGTGCGAGACAGAGTCGGTCGCGACGTTGAAAGAGTTCGTCGACGCCATGCTGACGGTCGCGAAGGAAGCGAAGGAATGCCCCGAAAAGCTCCACGCGGCGCCGCAGAACAAGCCCGTAACGAGGCTTGACGAGACCCTCGCCGCAAGGACTCCGGTAGTCAAGGCGCAGTAATTTTTTCAATATAAAACGCGGTGCAGTTCGTTATGAACTGCACCGTTTTATTGTACATATTTTTACTTTGCGGGCGAAGGCATGTCCTTTTCCATTCTTATACAGTCGAAGGTGTCGCCGTGAATTATTTCGGGATCGGTAACTTTGTAGCCGAGGCGCTCGTAAAAGCCGACGGCGACGTCGCGGCTGTTGACGCAGACGCGCTTAAAGCCGAGCTCGCCGAGCCATTTTTCCGCTTCAAGCACCACGCGCCTGCCGAGCCCCTTTCCGCGGTATTCGGGAAGCACGACCACCCTGCCTACCTCGGCGGCGCCGCCCTTTTTCGGGAGCAGGCGGCAGGTCGCCACGGGAAAGTCTTCGTCGGTCAGCACGATATACTTCGTGTCGGGGGTATCGTCTTCGTCAAACTCGCAGCGCAAGGTGATATTATACTTTTTCGCCATCCCCTGCACGCGGACGTAGTACGCGCCCGCGCGCTGCCACGTTTCGGTCGCCCTTATGACTTTAATATCCATATAAGACGCGGCTTGTCACAGCAGGTTTATAAAGAAGGTTACGGTTATGCTGTTTAAGAAGTCGGCGAACATACTGCCGACTATCGGGACCAGTATATACGCCTTTACCGAAGGGGCGTACTTGTCGGTCAGCGCCTGCATATTCGCCATGGCGTTCGGGGTCGCGCCCATGCCGAAGCCGCATGTGCCCGCCGCAAGTATTGCCGCGTCGTAATTTCTGCCGAGTACGTTGAAAATGACAAAATACGCGAACAGGAACATAAGCACCGTCTGTCCCGCGAGCAGTATGACGAGCGGCAGCGCCAGAGACGCCAGCTGCCACAGCTTGAGGGTTATCATGGCGATGCCGAGGAAGAGGCTTAAGCATATGCCGCCTATCTCGTCTATTCCGTCCATGTTAATGCGGAACTTTCCCGAAAGCTCGGATACGTTCCTCATCACGGCGGCGACTATCATCGCGCCTATGTATACCGGGAAGGTCATACCCGTTTTTGACAAAAGCCACGATATGACCGTGCCTATGCCCATGGCAAGTATTATCTGATACGCGGAGGTCGCCAACATGCTGACCGAACGGTCCTGTTCTTTTTCTTCATCCTCAAACCGTTTTATTTTTACGTCGGTTTTCACGGCGGTTTTCAGCAGGTCGTGCTTGAGTATCAGCCGTCTGCCGACGGGGCCGCCCATTAAAGAGCCCGCGACAAGTCCGAAGGTCGCCGCCGCGGTACAAAGCGTCGTCGCGCCCGAAAGCCCTAAGTCTTCAAGCACGGGGCCGAACGCGCCCGCGGTGCCGTGCCCGCCGACCATGGGGATGGAGCCGGTGCAAAGCCCTATCATCGGGTCTATGCCGAGAAGGGACGAAAGGCCGATAGCGGCGGCGTTCTGCCCCACAATAAGCACGACTACGCATAAAAGGAAAATAAGGAGACCTATCCCGCCGCTTTTTAAAACTTTGACGTTCGCCTGAAAGCCGACTGACGTAAAGAAGATGACCATACATACCGACTTAAGCGTTTCGTCAAACGAAAACTCTATAACGCCCGCGGAATAAAGTATACATGAGATTATCGCGAACAAAAGACCGCCCACGACCGGCGAGGGGATGCAGAACTTTTCAAGGACGGGTATACGCTTTTTGAGCCACGTTCCCAAAAAGAGCATGACTACCGCAAGCGCCAGGGTCTGATACATATCCAAAGTGAGTTTAAACATACTCTCTCACCTCAATCCTGCGCGGAGGACACTCTTTTGCCCGAGGTGTCCAATGCTACCTTTACGGTAACGCCCTGCGCGGCGTAATACTCGGCCGCGCCCTTATGGAAGCCGCATGGTACGTCCTCTACGGCGTAATCGAGATCGAGCGCCTGCGCCGCGCCCACGGCGTAACGGAGCTTTTCTCCGTTCTCTAAAAGATATTTCGTGATATACGCAGCGTCGTCTTCTTTAAGTGCGGCGGTCGCGACGAGCACGGCTTTTACCCCGACCGTCTCGACGTTTTCCGTCTGCCCCCCGTAGGTTCCGGCGGGAATGGTGCAGCGAGTGTAGCCGCTGTACGTCTTCATCATATTATTCTGTATGAAAGAGTCGACGGGCAGCAGGCGGACGCTTGCGCGCTTTGACAGCTCGGATATGGCGTTCGTCGGCGCGCCCGCGGTGCAGAAGAAGGCGTCTATCTCGCCTTTTTCAAGCGCGGTCGAGGAATCGGCGAAGGAGAGATAGAAAGGCTCTATCATTTTAAGGCTTATGCCGTAGCTTAATAGTATCTCTTCGGCGTTTTTAAGAACGCCCGACTCGCGCTCGCCTATCGATACGCGCTTTCCCGCAAGGTCGTAAACCGATTTTATATCGCTTTCACTTGAGACGTCTATCTGGCAGGCTTCGGTATAAAGCCCGGCTATCGCCGCGTAACCTTTGTAGGGACCGTTGTCAACGAATATGCCTTCGCCCTCCGCCGCGCACGCGAGCATATCGCTTTGCACCACGGCAAGCTGTAAAAAGCCCTCTCTTAAAAGGCGGAGATTCGCGGCGGAGCCCGCCGTCGTCTTTACCGAAAAGGTCATATCGGCGTTTTCTTCGGATATCATCTGCGCCAAAGCGTTGCCGTAGGCGTAATAGGTGCCGCCGACGCCGCCCGTGCCGAACCTTAACGCCTTTTCCCCGCCGCAAGCCGTAAAGCAGCATATAAGCATAGTAAGCGCCAAGGCCAAAGCAAATGCTCTTTTCATACTTTTCATTCCTCTCGTATATTTTAATTCACGATTTATTATTTCGGGCTTTAAGCTCGCTTACCATGGCGGAGCCGATTATCAGGACCGCGCCTAATGCTCCGTAAACGCTCATCGGCTCTTTTAAAAGGAGCGCCGATAAAAGGAGCGCCGTTACGGGATCGATATAACTTAAAAGCGCGACGGTCTGCACTTTCATATTCCTCATTCCGGCGAAATAAAGAGTATACGCAATACCGGTATGCACTATGCCGAGAATGATAATAAGCAAAACGGAAGTTCCGCTTATATCCCACGTCTCAAAGCCGCCGGTGAGAAGAGTATAGGGCAGCATTACCGCGCCCGCCGAAAAAAGCATGACCGTCGTTCTTTTAAAAACCTCAGCCTGCGGCGCTTTTTTGTTAAAGATAACTACCGCGGAATAAACGAGCGCCGCGGAAAGCCCGAAAAGGACGCCTTTCACGCTTCCGCCCCGCTCGCCGCCGGGAACGCCCGACACCAGAACCATTCCGAATAGCGCGAGCGCGGCGCAGACGGCTTTTTTGGGCGTGAGCTTTTCTTTGAAGAAAAGCGGCGAGAGAAGCATGACTACCGTCGGCTCCATATAGTAGCAAAGGGTCGCGACGGCGACGGTCGCGTGGCTATACGCTTCAAAAAGAAGCATCCAGTTTACGCCTATCAAAGCGCCTATGAAAACAAAGCTCAAAAAGGCGCGCGCGGGCGTTTTTTCGCCCTTCTTTTTTCTTAAAAGCACGACGGCGAGAAGGAAGAGCCCGCCTAAAACGCCGCGCGAAAAAGCGAGAGCTGCTGAAGACAGCGGTATATACCGCCTTAAAACGCCTACCGTTCCGAATATGAGCATAGAGGCGATAAACACGCCCGCCGAAGAGCCGCCTTTATCTTTATCCGGCATAGTTACAGTTTAGAGCGGACGATAAAGCAAGCCGCGGCCGCGGCGGCAAGGACGAGCCCCGTATAAAAAGACGCGTTCATCCTCGTATGTAGCTTTTTGTAATGCTCGGGCGAGCCGTCCTGCACGTTTAAGTACCCGTGCCGGTTCAAAAGCGCGAACAAAAGAAACAGAACGCACGCGACGATACAAAGGACGCCTAAAATGAGCAGCGTTTTTTTCATGCTTTACCTCCCTTATACGCAAAAGCGTTTTTATATCCCCAGGGCGTCGCGAAGGGACAGCACCGTTTTTCCGCGCGCCGTTACCGTTTCGGCGTGCCAGAGCGACGAAATAATCGCTTCCTCGACCGCCTCGGCGCAAAGCTCGAAAAGCGGGTCGATTTTCGAGTCGTCGAGCATTTTAAGGTCTATCACGCTTTTTTCGCCGAACTGCGGAACGCGGTTCGCCGTGGTGAAGGCAATCGCGATATCGCCCGAGCCGTTTCCGAAGTATGAGCCCGTGCGGGCAAGCCCCGCGCCCGCCCTGCGGCAGAGCCTTTTAAGCTGTCTTTCGGACAAAGGCGCGTTCGTCGCGAGTATCATTATGATAGAGCCCTTGTCTTCGTCGCCCTTTTCAGGCGACGTAAGCTTTTCGCCGATCTTCTCGCCGTTTATAGTAAGGTTTTCTTTTTTGCCGAAATTGGAAAGCACCAAAGCGCCCAAAACGTATTCTTTCCCGTCTGACGTAAAAACGCGCGAGCTTGAGCCGACGCCGCCTTTAAGCCCCATACAGACCATGCCGCGCCCGGCGCCTACGGCGCCCTCGGAAAAAGTATCTGCGCAGGCGTCAACGGCGTCAAGCACGTCTTTTTCGGTAACGCGCATGGCGCGAATATCGTTAAGCCTTCCGTCGTTACACTCGCAGACGAGCGGGTTTACCGTGCCGCACGACACGCCTATCTCGGGGTTTCTTTCGAGCGAATACTTAACGAGCGCGGAATAAGCCGTGCCGACGCTTAAGGTGTTAGTCAAAACTATCGGAGTTTCTATCGTGCCCATTTCCGTGACCTGCACGAGCCCCGCCGTTTTCCCGAAGCCGTTTATGACGGCGCAGGAAGCGAGGACTTTATCGCGGAAAAGATTCCCGCCGTGAGGCAGAATGGCGGTAACGCCCGTGTTTATATCGCCGCAGGCAAGCGTTTTATGCCCGACGAGCACGCCCGGCACGTCGGTAATTTTCCCGAGCGCGCCGCTTTTGCCTTTTCCGATTTTAAAAGGACAGCCGGAAGGAAGCCCCATATCATCACTCCGTTTCTATTTATATTTTACCACTTAAATAATATGTTTTCAATAAAAAGAGTTCCCGACCGCGAAAAGCGGTCGGGAACGCGGGTTTTATAAATATTTTATATGCCCATTTCCTTTTTGACTTCGGCGAATACCTTGAGCACCTGATCGAGTTCTTCGCGGCTGTGGCCTGCCGAGACCTGCGTTCTGACCCTCGCCTTGTCCTTCGGGACGACGGGGTACGAGAAGCCTACGACGTAAACGCCCTTATCGAGGCAGCGCGCCGCGAACTCGGCAGCTATCTTGGCGTCGCCGAGCATGACGGGGACTATCGGATGGTCGCTTTCGGGCACGGTGAAGCCGAGCTTTTTAAGCTCTGCCCTGAAGTAACGGGTATTCTCGCGCAGCTTCGCGATAAGAGCGCCGCTGTCCCTGACCTGCTTTAAAGCCTCTAAGGACGCCGCGCAGACCGCAGGAGCGAGCGTGTTCGAGAAAAGGTACGGACGGCTGAACTGGCGGAGAAGGTCGACTATCTCCTGCCTTGCGGCGGTGTAGCCGCCGGAAGCGCCGCCGAGCGCCTTGCCTAAGGTGCCGGTAATAATGTCTACCCTGCCCATAACGCCGCAGTATTCGGGAGTGCCGCGGCCGTGCTCGCCCATAAAGCCGACGGCGTGGCTGTCGTCGACCATCGTGAGCGCGCCGTATTCGTCGGCGAGGTCGCAGATGCCCTTAAGGTTCGCGATAAAGCCGTCCATCGAGAATACGCCGTCGGTGGCGATAAGCTTTATTCTGCAGTCCTTGGCTTCCTCCAGGCATCTCTTGAGGTCAGCCATATCGTTGTTTTTATAGCGGAAGCGTTTCGCCTTGCAGAGACGGACGCCGTCTATGATAGACGCGTGGTTGAGCTCGTCGGAAATAATGGCGTCTTCCTCGTTTAAAAGGGTCTCGAAAAGGCCGCCGTTGGCGTCGAAGCAGGAGGAATAAAGGATGGCGTCGTCGGTGCCTAAAAACTCGGAAAGCTCGCGCTCGAGCGTTTTGTGCTGAGCCTGCGTGCCGCAGATAAAGCGCACGCTCGACATACCGAAGCCCCACTCGTCGTAGCTCTTCTTGGCGGCGGCGATTATGTCCTTATTGTCGGCAAGCCCCAAATAGTTGTTGGCGCACATATTGATGACGCCCGGCTTTTCGGTCGTGTCTATCTTTGAACGCTGGGGGGTCGTGATGATACGCTCGTTTTTATACGTGCCGGCGGCGCGGGTCGCGTCAAGCCTGTCGGTAAATATCTTTTTTATTTTATCGTTCATTTGTCTGCCTCCCAATTAAGTATTACTTTTCCGCTGTTGCCCGAGTTCATCGCCTCAAAGCCCTTTTCAAAGTCGTGATAATCGAATCTGTGGGTGATAAGGGGCTTTAAGTCGAGCCCCGCCTCTATCATGGCGGTAAGCTTGTACCACGTGTCGTAGGTCCTGCCGTAGATGCCCTTTAAGGTAAGCCCGTTCCAGATTATCTTGTTCCAGTCGACGTTGCTTGAGCCGCCGATGCCGAGAAGGGCTATCTTGCCGCCGTTGCGCATGCTGTCTATCATCTGGTCGCGCGCGGCGGCGGCGCCGGACATCTCTAAACCTACGTCGAAGCCTTCGACTATGCCCTGCTCGTGCATGACCGCTTTAAGGTCTTCCCTCTTGGTGTTGACGACGGCGGTCGCGCCGAGCTTTTTCGCCATCTCAAGTCTGTAATCGTTTATGTCGGTGACGACGACGCGCCTCGCGCCGTTGTGACGGCAGATAGCCGCCGCCATGACGCCTATCGGGCCGGCGCCGGTGACCAGCACGTCTTCGCCCGCGACGTCGAAGGCAAGCGCAGTATGCGCCGCGTTGCCGTAAGCGTCGAAGAAGGCGACCAGCTCGTCGGGAATGGTGTCTTTAAGAGGGATGACGTTCGTCGCCGGGATGCAGACGTATTCGGCGAACGCGCCGTTCCTGTCTACGCCGACGCCCTTGGTGAACTTGCACCACTGCTCGTTGCCCGCGCGGCAGTTGCGGCAGATACCGCAAACTATATGCCCTTCGCCCGAAACGCGCTGTCCGACGTGAAAACCCTGCACGCCCGCGCCGAGCTCGGCGATATGACCCACGTATTCGTGGCCTATCGTCATAGGCGGATGAATATGTTCCTGAGACCAGGGATCCCAATTGTAGATATGTACGTCGGTCCCGCAGATAGCCGTTTTGGATATCTTTATTAGGACCTCTCCGAATGAGGGCGTGGGCTTTTCGACCTTCATGAGTTTAAGGCCGGGCCCCGCTTCCGCTTTTACCAATGCGTCCATAAGCATAAAAATCACCTCAATACATATTATATAACCGTTTCCCTCAAAATCAAGGCTTTCGGCGCCTTTTTTATGACGAAAATTATCCCCGATTTTTATACAAATTATATTTTTGTCCGCTATAGTCGGACAAAATCGCCCATATTCGACAGGTTTTTATTTAAACCGTCCGTCAAAAAAGCACATTATTATTTTGATAAAAAATCATAACAAAAGTCCTTGATTTTAGGACTATAATCGGCTATAATAACGTAGATATGACAAAATCGGAAGGAGTGTATAAAAAATGTACGCAAAAAAAACGCCGCGCGATATTGACGTTTCCGGGAAAAAGGTACTCGTGCGCTGTGACTTCAACGTTCCTCAGAAGGACGGCGCCATCACCGACGACAGACGTATAGTATCCGCGCTTCCCACGATAGAATACCTGCTTTCAAAGGGCGCCGCGGTCACGCTCTGCTCACACCTCGGCAGGCCCAAGGGCGAAGTAAATATGAAATACACGCTCGCCCCGGTCGCAGAAAGGCTTTCGCAGCTTTTGGGCTTTAAAGTAGAGCTTGCGAGCGACGTTATAGGCGAAAGCGCCGAAAAGGTGCGCGCCGCCTGCCCGTTCGGCAAAGCCGTTCTTATAGAGAACGTCCGCTTCGACCCGCGCGAAGAGAAGAACGACCCCGAGTTCGCGCGAGCGCTCGCGAAGGGCGCCGACCTTTACGTCAACGACGCGTTCGGCGCGGCGCACAGGGCGCACGCATCCACCGAGGGCGTTTCGCACTATCTCCCCTCTTACTGCGGCTTCCTTATGGAAAAAGAGATAACCGTTTTAGGCGGAGCGCTTAGCGCGCCCGAAAGGCCCTTTACGGCAATACTCGGCGGCGCTAAAATATCAGACAAGCTGGCGCTTGTTGAAAACCTGCTTTCCAAATGCGACAATATACTGATAGTCGGCGGTATGTCCTATACCTTCCGCAAGGCGCTCGGCGGCAGTATCGGCGCGTCTATATGCGACGACGAAAAGATACCCGCTTTAAAAGAGCTTATTTCAAAAGCCGGCGGCAAGATAATGCTGCCTTTAGACGACGTCGCGGCGGACAAGTTTGAAAACGACGCCAAGACGGTGACCTGCAAGGCGGGCGAGATACCCGACGGCTTTATGGGCATGGATATAGGCCCCGAGACGGTAAAAGCCTTTTCCGAAGTTATCAAAAAGAGCAGGACGGTATTCTGGAACGGCCCCTGCGGCGTTTTTGAGATGAGCAATTTCGCGAAGGGCACCTTCGCCATAGCCGAAGCGCTCGCGACGTCGGGCGCGAAGACGATAATCGGCGGCGGCGACTCGGCTTCGGCAGTTGAAAAATCCGGCCTTGCCGATAAGATCTACCATATTTCGACCGGCGGCGGCGCGTCTCTTGAGTTCCTCGAGGGAAAAAGCCTGCCCGGCGTAGTCTGCCTGGAGGATAAATAAAATGGACAGAAGATACAGAAAAACGATAGTCGCGGGTAACTGGAAGATGAACCTTACCCCGTCGGAGGCGAAGAAGTTCGCCGCCTCCCTGCTCCCTTTAAACTCGGTAAAATACACCCATATAGCCCTTTGCGTGCCGGCGATAGATATTCCCGCCGTGACGAAGGCGCTTAAGAACTCTCACCTTGCCGTAGGCGCTCAGAACTGCCACTTTGAGGAAAAGGGCGCTTTCACGGGCGAGGTTTCCGTTCCCATGCTCCGCGACCTTAACGTAAAGTACGTTATAATCGGGCATTCCGAAAGAAGACAGTATTTCGGCGAGACGGACGAAACGGTCAATAAAAAAGCCCTCGCGGCGCTCGCGGGCGGTCTGCGCCCGATTATCTGCGTCGGCGAAACGCAGGAGCAGCGCGACGCGGGCGTTACCGAAGAGGTAATAAAGCTTCAGATCAAGCTTGCCATAAAAGACATGACCCCGGCGCAGATACGCCGCATAACGGTCGCGTACGAGCCCATCTGGGCGATAGGCACGGGCAAGACCGCCACGCCCGAAGACGCGGAAGCCGTCTGCAAGTTTATCCGCGCCACACTGCGCTCTTTCTTCGGCGCGAGAGTCGCGCGGTCGGTATCTATACTTTACGGCGGCTCTATGAACGAAAAGAACGCGAAAGCGCTTATGCAGCAGCCCGACATAGACGGCGGCCTTATAGGCGGCGCGTCGCTTAAAGCCGACGCGTTTACCGCGATAGTCGAGGCGTCTAAGTGAACCCTCGCGAAAGCCGACGCCGTACCCTGCGCGACAAGCTTCACGACGCGCAGAAGGATAAGCCGCTTTCCCGCGGAAGAGGCGAAAGGCGCGACCTTCACGCCGAGGGGCTTCCCTACGAATTCGAGATCGAAGAAAACACCAAGCCTTACGTAAAGGATATGACAATGGAGAATAAAAAGCTTTTGAAAAAACCGCATATCCTCATAATCATGGACGGATGGGGCGTCGCGCCGCCGTCCGACGCCAACGCCATAACGCTTGAAAACCCGCAGGGCGTAAAAACGCTTTGCGCGAAATACCCGAACACTCTTTTAGAGGCGTCGGGCGAAGCGGTGGGCCTTCCCGCGGGGCAGATGGGAAACAGCGAGGTAGGCCACGCGAACATAGGCGCCGGCAGGATAGTTTATCAGGACTTTCTGCGGATAAACAACGCAATAAAGGACGGCTCGTTTTATGAAAACGAGGCTTTGAACGAAGCCGCCGAAAAAGGCAGAACTGTACATTTGATGGGGCTTTTGTCCGACGGCGGCGTTCACAGCCACGTAAACCAGCTTTACGCGATACTTGAAATATGCCGCAGGCACGACGCGCGCGTGCGCGTGCACTGTTTCTTAGACGGCAGAGACGTTCAGCCGGGAAGCGCCGTAAAATACCTTTCCGACCTGCGCGACAAGCTCGCGGAGATAGGCGGGGACATGAAGATAGGCAGCGTATCCGGCAGATATTACGCCATGGACCGCGACAACCGCTGGGAGCGCCTCGGCGAGACCTATTTCCGCCTTACCGGTCAAGCCTGCCCCGCGGCGTTCATTCACCATATCGACCGCACGCTTGTATCCGACCCCGTAGCTGAGGTAAAAGCCCGCATTGACAAGGGTGAAACGGACGAATTCATTAAGCCCTTTATGTGCGAGGACGACGTTATCGAACACGGCGACAGCGTGATATTCTTTAACTTCCGCCCCGACAGAGCGCGCGAGCTTACGTCCGCTTTAGTCTGCGACGAGCTGCCCGCGCTTCCCCGCGAAAAGGCTGTAAAGCCCTTCTTCGTCTGTATGACGCAGTACGACGAGAAGATGCCGAACGTAAAGCTCGCCTTCCAGCCCGAAAAGATAAAAAACGACCTGGGCGAATGGCTGTCGAAGAAG